>JAJDDL010000417.1 GCA_029260335.1 Phycisphaerales bacterium
ACGGACCTGCTGGGCTCGGTCGAGGTCGATGCCGACGGCACGCAGGTTGGCGAATTCTTGTACATGCCCGTTACTCCTATCGCTCTCAACGCGGGCCAGAGATACGTTGCCGGCGCCATGTACGCCTCCGGTGACTTCGACGCGTACACCTCGGGCCCCGCGAACATCACGTTCGACGGCATTAGCAATACCGTTGCCCATTTTCCGTTGGCGGGCGATATCGGATTCGAGTTCCCGATCCTTGAGAGCGCCGGGAACGCCGGGCGCCTTGGTCCGAACTTCATCTGGGAAGCACCCGGCGGCGGCTGCGCCGCGGACCTGGATGGTGACGACGACGCGGACGCCGATGATTTCTTCGCGTATCTCGACGCGTTTGCCGGCGGCAACGTCGATGTTTGCGATATTGACGGCGACGGCGATTGCGACGCCGACGACTTCTTTGGCTACCTCGATCTGTTCGCCCAGGGCTGCTAAGGGTCAGGGCATTCCGCTGAACGGATTGCCAATCACGTAGTCGAGAATGGCCGCGGCATTGCCCGCGGCCATTTTCTTTGCGCTCTGCGCGCTAAGCAAGTCCACTGAGAAGGACACCAACAATGTACGCGATGATCGCCGCGGCACCGCCCACGGCGAGAGTCTCGGCGCCGCTGATGGTCCAGCGTTGCTCGACAACGCGGGCCTTGAGCGCGCCGACCGCGAAGAACGCCAGCGCGGTCATCGCAATGCTGAGTTGGAAGGGCGATGTGACCAGTGAGGGCCAGATGGCTCCCACAATGAAGGGCAAGATCGGTAGAGCGCCGATGACGTTGAAGGCGATGAACGTTGCCGACGCGGAGCGCCAGGGTCTTGGCGGCGCGAGGCTCAGCCCGAACTCCTCGGTGATCATGGTGTCGATCCAACGCTGCTCGTTGGCGGTGATGGTCGCGACGACCTGATCGAGGACCTCGCCTTCGAAACCCTTGTCGGCGAAGATCTGGCGGATCTCCTCGCGTTCGCCGTGAGGGATGGCCTCGATGTGGCGTGCTTCCATGCGCCGGACGCGATCGAGATGCTGGGCCTCGGCGCGGTGGGCGAGGAAGTTGCCCGCGGCCATGGAGAATCCGTCGGCAAAGAGGTTGGCCAGGCCCAGGATGATGACGATCGATGCGCTGAGTCCGGCGCCTTGTACGCCGGCTACGACGGCAAACGTGGTGACCGCGCCGTCGATGGCGCCATAGACGAAGTCGCCCAGGTAGGTATTGGCCGGGCCCTGACGGAGCCGCTCGCGAACCGCGTCGGGGGTGTGCTCTGCGTGGAGTTCCTGGTTCTCGAGGTTGGCGTTCACTGGTCCTGGGTATCGGCATGGTCGAGTCCGACCATGAGAAAGGGCCCGCGCCGAAGCGCGAGCCCTGCGATGAACAGGTGATGACTCGATTAGCGACGACGACGAGTGGCGACCAAGCCGCCGAGGCCGAGCAGTGCGAGTGACGATGGTGCTGGGATTGGCTCCCAGATGAAGTTGGGGCCGATACGGCCAGCGTTTCCACCGCTCTCCTCAGTTGGGAAAACGAATCCGAGGTCGGTGGCTGAGGGGAACACGGCGGTCGTGCCGCTGATGCCATCGAGAGTGATCGAACCTGGGCCCGAGGTGTAGCTATCCAAGTCGCCGCCAGCGTACATCGCGCCAGCGGTGTAGCTCTCCCCTGCGCTGAGCGCAATTGGCGCAACCGACTCATAGATGAATCGGCCAACAGGCGTGCCGCTGGCATCGACCGAAACCGAGCCAAGGAGGGCCATATCGGAGTTCCGCCAGATGCCCACCATGTGTGCCGAATCAAGAACGCCATCGTTGACATCGTCGTTTGCCACGCCGAGATCGGTGACAAACATGTCGACGTCCGCGGTGAAGCGGTATCCGATCACATCGCCGGTCGAGCCGCCGTAAAAGATGTCAAAGACGCCGCCTGCGCCGTAATCAACGACGGCCGGACCCTGCGCTAGTGCGGCAGAAGCGAGCCCACAGACACTCAAAATAGTAACAGTTCTCATTTGTCTCTCCTTCCATGAGCCGCAAACCAAGCGGCCATATCTCAGAACAGATCCCCTCCACCCTCATCAATCCCGTTGCTGACTGGGTGGCTTAGCCCAGGTTACACCCACCAATGCAGTCATAGCGACCTGAAAATGGCCTTTTTGGCGAAAAAACTTGCAGATTGGTCGCTGTATTCGAGTTTCGGTGTTTGATAGGATTAGTCTGGGTAGTCTGAGGCCGAAGCAGACAAACAAATCAGAGCCCACGCCGGAGGCGTGGGCGTAATGGAGTTAAGGAAGAAGGTGCCGATGGCGGCGCCCGAGCTATCGATTGACGCCGAACCCATCAGAGCCATATCGGAGTTGCGCCAGATGCCGACCTGGTGGGCCGAATCGAGGACACCGTCATTGCCCGAATCGTCGTAGATGCCCAGATCGGTGACCAGCATGTCAACGTCGGCGGTGGAGCGGAAGCCGATGACATCGCCGTCGACGCTCCCGTAGTAGCTTCCAAAGTGGCCGCCACCGCTGAAATCTGTGACCGCGGCCTGAGCGCGGCTTATGCCAGTCCGCAAACACTCAAGGCTGTTGCGATTCTCATCTGATTTCTCCTCGGCTCGGGCCATTACTAGCCCATGATCCGGCCACAAACACACAGCGGCCCACTGCTTCAGCCGCGAACAAAGCGGCTGAACTGTCCGGGTTCGTAGATGGTTTTACCCTTCCAGACGACCCAGCAAGGATAAGGTTGCTGCGCGGTTTGTTTCGAAACGCCAGCGAACTTCGGTATTCTCTTGAATGGGGGGGTGACCGACCAGGGTGAATGCCTTGGGTTGTGGTCATTGGGAGTTTTTCAATAGGGGAGATCAGTCATGAGAGCTTTGTCAATCGTTCACATCAGTGTTCTCGCGAGCCTGTCCGGAGGATCTGCGCTGGCCCAAACCAGCCCGCTATACATGGTTTCCTATGACACCAGTGACGGCGTGATCGTGCAGAACGGCCAGGTGATTTCCAGTTGGAACAACAGCGGTTCGTTTCGCGAGTCGGCGATGGCGATCCACGACACGATCCGAATCATCGGTCGCAATCCCGGCGAGAACGGGCGCGAATATGACCTGGCGGGCAATCCGCTCGGCGGCGGGCCTTACAACAACCCGAGCTACGACGATCTGTACGACGGCACGACCGATGGCGATTCCAACTACGCGATCGCGCACAACCACTTTGACTCGAACTTCGCGGTCGTGCGCGGGGACGCGGATTGGAGTGGCGTCGCGGTCCTGTTCGAGCCGACCGAGCGGAGCTCTGGTATCGCGTACGACTCGAGCACGAACACGATCTGGGTCGTGAACTACCTGAGCGGGGTCCAGGGTCTGCAGGAGTATGACCTCAGTGGCAATCTCTTGACGGATCTGCCATTGCCGGGATTGTCGGGCGGGCTTGGCCTTGCGTACGACCCCGCCGACGACACACTCTGGATGACCGGCGGGTTCAATGGCGGGTCGATCGATTGCTTCCAGCTCGACAAACAGGGCAATGTGCTGCAGGAGATCGATCTGCCGCAGTATTCCAATAGCTGGGCGGGTGCCGAGATTCTGGCCAAGGGCGGCGGGTGTGCGGCGGATCTGGATGGCGATGGCGACGCAGACGCCGACGACTTCTTCGCGTACCTCGATGCGTTCGCTGGCGGCAACACCGATGTCTGTGATATCGATGGCGACGGGGATTGTGACGCCGACGACTTCTTTGGGTATCTGGATCGGTTTGCGCAAGGGTGCTAAGACGCATGCAAACCTGCTGAAGGTAAACTCTGCTTAATAGCCGAGAATAGCCGCGGCATCGTCTGGTATTCTGCGCCGGCTCGTCGCGAGGGCGAAAGGAGGTCGCATGCGCCAAGTGGCTAGTGCGTTCGCGCTTTGGGTGCTGTGCGGAGCATGCGCACTCGCCCAGTACGGGGTGACCTTCTTGTCGGCCGCCGAACTGCCCGGGAGCGCGGTCGACCAGAACGGTCTTTCGTTCATGGTGAGTGGATTGAGTGGCGTGACGCATCTTGGTGGCTCTCGGTTCGCCGCGGCGATGGACAACGACAACAAGGTGCTCTTGTTCGATCTTGTGCTTGCCGACGATGGGGCCATTCAGAGCATTTCGAATGTTGATGGGCTCACGCTCTCGGTTTCGGGCGATCACGAAGGGATCGGGTGGATCGGTGCAAGCACGGTTCTCATCAGCGATGAGTCCTCTATGGAGCTTGAGGAGTTTGGGCTGGCCGATGGCTTGCTCGTGCGCACGCTGGCTCTGCCGAGCGTCTTTGACGCCCGGCGGGGAAACCTGGGCCTTGAGTCGCTCTCGGTCGCCGCCGGATTCGCGTGGACCGCGAACGAGGAGGCGCTCTCGGTCGACGGGCCGCGCTCTACGCCGGATCAAGGAACTGTGGTTCGTTTGCTTCGGGCGCGGGTCTCCGATGGGACGTCGTTGGAGCAGCACGCGTACGTCGTTGAGCCGATGCATGGTGGCTATATCCCATTTGGGAATCCTGGACAGAGCGGGCTCAGCGATATTGTCGCGTTGCCCGATGGCGGCTTCATCGCGCTCGAGCGATCGCTCGCGTTCGTAGATCCGCTTTTCTTGACGAGGCTCTACGCGGTTCGGACGGAGAACGCTTCGGACGTGTCTGCGCTCGACTCGCTCGACGGTGCGAACTTCGTCCCAGTCCAGAAGACGTTGCTCTACCTCGGCGGGCATAACAACCTCGAGGGCTTGTGCCTCGGGCCGGAGCTCGCCGAGGGAGGGCACGCTCTGGTCGGTGTCACCGACGACGGTGATCCGCTCAGCAGCAACACAGTCGTGGTATTCCGACTCGACGGGGTCATCGGCCAATGCGCGGCCGATCTGGATCAGGACGGGGACGCGGACGCCGACGACTTCTTTGCTTACTTGGATCTGTTTGCGAGCGGCGATTGGGGCGCGGATATCGACGGCGATAGCGATATCGATGCCGATGACTTCTTTGGGTATCTGGATCTGTTTGTGCAGGGGTGCTGATCAGCCGAGCAGGTTGTAGCGGAGGATGCATCGCATCGCGCTGACGCCGTCGCGCCAGGTGATCTTCTTGCCCTCGGCGTAGGTGCGCCCGGCGTAGCGGACGCCGACCTCGAAGATGCGCAGCGGGCGGCTCGATTCGCCGTCGGTGACTTGCATGCGCGAGAGACGAGCGATGATCTCGGGCTCCAAGCCGAATCGGTCCTCTTTGATCTCCAAGCCCGCGAAGACCTCGCGCGTGAACGCCTTGGAGCAGCACTCGATGTCGGTGAGGTTGAGGTTTGTCAAGATGTTGGAGCTAAACGTGATGAAGCGATTGGCCAGTGAGTGCCAGTAGTAGAGCACGCGATGGGATTGGCCGATGAAGCGCGAGCCGATGACCGCGTCGGCATTGCCCGCGAGGATGGGTTCGAGGACCGCAGCGTGGTCGGCGGGGTCGTATTCAAGGTCAGCGTCGTGGATCAACGCGATGTCGGCTTCGATCTCCGATGCCGCGTTGAGCGCCGTGCGGATCGCGGCTCCCTTGCCCTGGTTGTTGGGATGGTGCCACGCCGTGATCAGCTCATGCTCGGCGAGCTTGTCGATGATCTGGCCCGTGCTATCCGTGGATCCGTCATTGACCAGGATGATGTGGCGATCGAGCGGCTCGCCGTCGGGCAGGAGTGCCGGCGGGGTTGCCAGGAGGCGATCAATGGACCGCTGCAGGAGATCCTGCTCGTTGTAGACCGGGATGAGAACGGCTAGACGCATGGGTGGCATGGAATCAGGTGTCACGCGAGCTTACGCGTTCTGTCGCGATGAGGTTGGTCGGACAAGATGCCTTCGGCAGTTGGAAATCATGCGCGAGTGGCGGCGTTGGCGAGAATCCGGCGCTGGGGACTGGAGAGGGCGAGCTCTGGAAACTGATTGGGGGCGACCCACTGGCGGCCGGAGACTGCAACCCTGGCTCCCGGGCGATGCTCGGCTTGGTAGACCACGAAGGTCAGATCTCGGTGGGTCGTTTGGAAGTCGAATCTTGACTGCTCGCGAAGCACTGCGATCGGGACCGAGGCTTTGATCTCCTTTGGCCTTGGTGGGCGATCGGTCCTTTCGAGCGTCGGGGCTTGGTGCATGCCTGCCCAGAGCCCGGACTCGGGTCGCTGCTCGATAAGGACGCGGCCGCGTCGGTCTTGGATCACGACCACGGCGCAGTACACCGGGGTTCGACGGTTGGGCGTCGTCGCGCGAGGGATCGCATCGGTCAAGTTTCTCGCGCGGGCGAGGCAGTTCGTTCGAAGCGGGCATTGGTCACATTTGGGCGCACGGGGCGTGCAGATGAGGGCGCCGAGTTCGATGAGTGCCTCGTTGAGAATGCCCGAGCCGGGGACCGGGTCGGGGATTGCAATGGGGGCTTTCTTCTTGGATTGCGATCGGGCTGGCGTGAGCAACTCGGTTGCTTGCTGGCGAGCCCAGGCGTTGGTCTTGGGGGATTTGGGATCGGCGTCGAAGACGTAGAGGCGTTGGAGGACGCGTTGGACGTTGGTGTCCACGGCTGGGATTGGGAGGTCAAAGCAGAGGCTCGCGAGTGAGCCGGTGGTGTATTCGCCCACGCCGGGGAGGGCGCGGATCGCGCGGGGGTCGCTTGGCAGCGATCCATCGTGGTCGCGGACGATTGCCTGAGCCGCGGCTTGGAGATGGCGGGCACGGCGGTAGTAGCCCAGGCCGGTCCACGCTGAGAGGACCTCGGACTCTTGAGCCTGTGCGAGCGATTCCATCGAGGGGAACCGCTTGAGAAAGCGTGGCAGAATCTCCAAGACTCGCGAGACCTGGGTCTGCTGGAGCATGAGCTCGCTCACCAGGACAAGGTAGGGCGGGCGGCTGCCGGCGGGGTGGGTTCGCCAGGGCAGATCGCGTGCCGTGCGCGCGAACCAGGCCCGGATTGAGCGGCGGATCTTGGTCCGATCCGGCTGCGATGCGCGGTCGATCTGGCCGGGTCGGGCGGGTCGGATGGATGACGCCATGGCTGGAACGGTACGGATGTTGGCGGGAAATGGCTTTCGGCGGGGCTTGGACCGATAGACTGCTATTAGCAAGCAACTCTGCAAGGTGCATCAGTGGGCACATTCGGCGATCGAATCCAGGACCTGCTTCGGCGGATTGGCAACTACCCGTTTTGGGAGGTGCTGATCGAACTGCTGGTGATCGGTGCGATCGCGTGGCTCGTGGTCCGATTCGTCAAGGGAACCAGAGCCGCGGGTGCGTTGCGCGGGATCCTGGTGTTGTTCGTGCTGCTGATCGCCGTGGCCGTGCTGCTGAGGGTGCTGGGCGGGCAGCAGGCGTTTTCGAGGCTGACCTATCTGACGGCCGGGCTGCTGCAGGTCGGTGTGCTCGCGTTGATAGTTGTCTTCCAGCCGGAGCTTCGCAGGGCGTTGATCCGGCTCGGTGAGTTCTTGGGTCATGCGTCGTTTCTGCGATCGGACTCGACGGGCTCGATGGCCACGATCGAGTCGATCGTGGAGTCCTGTTCTTATCTAGCCAAGGCAAAGTTCGGGGCGATCATCGCGGTCGAGCGGCGGATCGGGCTCTTGGGCCTGATCGAGGGCGGTACGGTGTTGGACTCAGAGGTGAGTGCGAGGCTTTTGCAGACTCTGTTTTTTCCGGGTTCGGCGTTGCATGACCTTGCCGTGCTCGTGCGGGGGGATCGGGTGCACGCCGCGGGTGTGCAGTTGCCGTTGGCCGAGCCCGAGGAGATGCCGAATCCCTCGTTCGGCTCGCGTCACCGTGCGGCGGTGGGGCTGACCAAGGAGTGCGATGCGATCGCGGTCGTCGTGAGCGAGGAGACCGGTCGGATCCGGATCGCCGAACGCGGGCGGTTGAGCAACGCGATGACGCCCGATGAGCTGCGAGAGGTGCTGGTCGAGCGTCTGATGGGCGGCCCCGCGGAGGTCGCCGAGAAGAGCGAGGAAGCGGAGTCGATCTTCGAAGAGTCCGGCGGCGATGAGCCCGCCGAGGCTGAGGTCGCCGAGCCGATCCAGAAGATCTCGCCTGAGCAACACCGATCTGCGGGGTAGACCGATGGGCGGACATTTGCGCACACTTGGGGTTGTCTCGCTCATCACGCTCTTGGTGTGGGTTTTCGCGGAAGGTGAGAGCCTGCGGAGTTGGGACGTAGAGGTGACGGCATCGGTTGCGAGCGATTCGCCGGACCTGGACGTTTCGTTGGATCCTGAGGTTCCCTGGGGCGGGAAGATCGAGATGCGGCTGGATGGCCCATCTGCGCGTGTGGACGTGGTGCGG
>JAJDDL010000418.1 GCA_029260335.1 Phycisphaerales bacterium
CACCCTCGGGCATGTAGGTCTCCTGGTCCCACCCGGCGAG
The DNA here is from genome assembly GCA_029260335.1 of Phycisphaerales bacterium. Classification (GTDB taxonomy): domain Bacteria; phylum Planctomycetota; class Phycisphaerae; order Phycisphaerales; family UBA1924; genus S146-42. The sequence continues at coordinate 41 of JAJDDL010000418.1, forward strand.
GCGGGCGACGGACTCGAAGTTCTCGGTTTTGCGGGCGTAGTTGGCGAGGTTCTGATACGCGGTCATGCGAGGCTCCAAGGGGGTTTACCACAGAGGGCACAGAGAGAAAGGCCTAGTTGGAGGGAGAGGGTACCGGCTGGAATCACTCCCAGCGGAAGATTTTGAGCGCCACGACAAAGCACAAGACCGCCCAAAATGCCATGACGAGTAGCTCCGGGCCCTGGGTAAGGAGCGATTCACCATCGAGCATGATTGCGCGCAATGCATCGTTGACCGCGGTCAACGGCAGAAGCTTCAAGATGGGATGCAGCCACTCGGGGAAGCGCTCGTAGCCGAAGAACACGCCCGAGGCGAGCCACATGGGCATCATGACAAGGTTCATGATGCCCGAGACGCCTTCGATTGTGCGCGCTCGTGAGGCGACGAGGATGCCCATGCCGCTGAAGAGCATGGCGCCGAGCAGGCTGATGACTGCAAACGAAGCAATGTCGCCTCGCAACGGCACGCCCAGGATGAGAACGCCGAAGGTCGTGAGCAGGCCCATCTCGAGCGCCAGGAAGACCAAACGCGAGTTGATGAACCCGAGCATGAACGAACTCTTGCGCATGGGCGTGACGAGCAATCGTCGGAGGAACTTCTTGCGCCGGATGTCTGCGATGGCAAAGCCGACGCCCCACATGCCCGTGCCCATGAGGTTCATGCCGATGAGCCCCGGGAACAGGAAGTCGACGTAGCGCGAGCCGGTCTCGGTGAGCATCTCCTCGGCGAGCGGCGGCTCGGATTCTGGATCGGCCGCGAGCGAGAGGGCACGCTGGACTCGGAGCTTGGCCGGGGTGCTCGACCCTCGGGCGTCGTCGAACGCGTATCTCGGCGGATCGTCGGCTTCTACGCCTTCCATCATCAAGCCGTCGATCGCCCCTTTGCGGAGCTTGATGAATCCCTCGTCCCAAGTCGGGAACTCTTCGATTTCAATGAGAAGATCCTCGCGCGCAGTCAGTGCCTCGACAAGCTCGGCGGGTGTTGTCTCTACAACGCCGATCTTCGACGGCTCGGGCCCGCTTGCGCGGAACGCAAAGCCGAGGACCGCCGCGAGGATGAGCGGGAACGCGAACACCCAGAAGACCGCCTCGGGCTCTCGCAGGAGGCCGAGCACGCGGATGCGGGTGAGCTCTTTGATTTCGTTGAGGTTCATGGGGTGGGGTTTAGGGTCGGGGGTTTGGGGCGTTAGTCGTCGCGCAGGTTCTTGCCGGTGAGGGCGACGAACACGTCTTCGAGGGTTGGACGGTGGGTGCGGAGGTCGTCGAGTAACAAGTCGTTCTGCTCGGCAAGGTTGAACAGGCCCGCGATAACCTGCTGGGTTTCGACGACAGTGAGGACGTGGCTTGCGCCCTCGCGCCGAACCGAGCGGACGCCTGCGAGCGCGGTGAGGTCGGTTTCTGCAAGCGTGCCCCGGTTGCCATCGGCGAGGGTGAACTGCACGACGCTGTCTGCGCCCAGGTCGGCCTTGAGCGACGCGGGCGAGCCTTGAGCGATGACCTTGCCTCGATCGAAGATGATCAGGTTGTCTGCAAGTCGCTCGGCTTCTTCCATGTAGTGGGTGGTGAGCAGGATCGTGCCGCCGTTGGCCTTGAACGCCTCGATGACTTCCCACACGCGCCTGCGCGCCTGAGGGTCGAGCCCGGTCGTGGGTTCATCGAGGAACAGGATCTCGGGGTTGTTGAGCAGGGCGCAGCCGACGCTTAAGCGTTGGCGCTGGCCCCCCGAGAGGTTCTTTACGAAGCTCTTGCGCTTCTCGGCGAGCCCGATGATCTCGAGGACCTCTTCCAGGTCTGCGCCGTCGGTGAAAAAGCTCCGGAACAGGCGAAGAACCTCGAAAACTCTGAGCTTGTCTTGGAACTCGGCTTCCTGGAGTTGCACGCCGATGCGTTCCTGGATGCCACGGGGGTCCTGGTCCCAGGTGCGGCCGAGGACGGTGATCTCACCGGCGTCGGGCTTCTTGAGGCCTTCGAGCATCTCAATGGTGGTGGTCTTTCCCGCGCCGTTGGGGCCCAGGACACCGACACAGGTGCCTCGGCGGACTTGAAGGTCGATGCCGTCGACGGCCGTGACGTCGGCGTATCGCTTGACCAGGCCGGTGGCGCTGACGGCGAGGTCGCCAGCGGAGTGTGAGATCGGCGGTTCGGTTGGGGCTGATGCGATAGACATACGGACGCGATGGTACGGCAGTTGGAGACTGCGTGCTTGGGCTAGCCGCCTTGGCCGGTCGCGTGCTGGAGCGCAATCAGCGAATAGGCCGTTATCAGAATGGGGTTGTTCTCCATCCACCGATCGTCGACGCTCTTGAAGCTGCCGTCCTCGTTCTGGAGGGTGGCGAGTTGGTCGATCAGGTCGTTGGCCCAGTCGCGGGTGCCGTCCTCGTCGTTCTTGACGGCCGCAGGATCCAACTCGATCTCGATGATGTCATCGCCGAGGGTGGAAAGGGCGCGGGCAAAGGTCAGGTAGTAGTAATACAAACCGTTGTTGCCGATGCCCGGGTTCTCTTCGAGCGTGTAGTTGGCCTTGATCCAGTCATGCGCGGCTTTCACGCGCGGGTCGTCACGATCGAGGTTGGCATACAGGTAACTCTTGAACCCGGCGTAGGACATGCTGCCGTAAGCGCGGAGACGGCTGACATTCTTGCCATCACCGGTGGTCTCGGTGATCATGCCGGCCTTGGACTCGCCTATCCCGATGCGCACCGAGTCTGGCCCTGTCGCGTAGATAAAACCGCCTTGGGACGAGCCGTCGGCGTAGGGCATGTCGTTGGTCGCATCGAGCATCTGGGTGCGCTCGAGGAACTTCACGGCGCGCTGGAATGCTTCGTGGTCCGCGTCGAGGCCCGAGTCGTGCAGGGCTTGGAGCATGAGGTTGAGGTTGGAGTTGTCGGGGCGGCCGTGCTGGCCGTAGCCGATGCCGCCGTAAAACGGGTGTTGAGCAGTGACGCGTTGGGTGGAAGAGCCAGCCTCGCCTGAGGTGCTTGCGTCTTCGCTGTATTGCAAGCCGAGCAAAAACTTCTGGGCGGCTTCGATGATCTCATAGTCCAAGGGCGACGTGCCCTGATCGCCCGGATCATTCGCGGCATGGGAAAGTGCCGAGAGACATATGGAAGTGTTGTAGCTCGGGAGGATGCGGTCGTAGATGCCGCCGTCGGGCTGGCGGAAGCTCAGGATGTAGCGCAGGCCTTCGAGCACATCGGGATCGCTGGCGTTGATTTCGGGATCGAGGATGAGCGCGGTGAGGACCAGGCCGCTGATGGCGGGGAAGTTGGGTCCTTGGGGATTGTGAGCCCAGGCTCCGTTTTCGCCCTGTTGGGATCGGAGGTACGTCGCGGCTTTCTCGGCCATATCGCGGGCCTGCTGGCGGTGGGCCTCGTCGATGGCGAGAGCCGGGGCGGTCACGGCGGTAAGTCCCAGGCCGGCCAGAAGGGCGATATTTGCTCTCATTCTCATGTCCGTATGCTAGCAATCGCGACGAGCCTTGAGGCAGGCCTCCGTATGGGCTTGTGCGCCGGTGTGTTCTTGGATTTGTGGGAAGTCTGCCAATGATGGGCTTCGTCTTTACAGGTTCGCTTGCCCTGCTGGCTTGGAGGAAGTGAATGGCTGACGTTCCTCTTCACGGTTGAACCTCCAGTTGTTGCGCAACAACGCGAGCTAAGGTGACGCGAGCTAGAGTGACGCGAGCGTCACAGCGCTTGCGGCGCAGCACGCGGTATCGATCCGCATCGTGAGAGGGCCAAACGTCGCGATCTCGGCGTTGGCGGCCTGTGCGGCTTGCAGTTCCTGTTCGGTGAGATCCCCCACCGGCCCCACGAGGAGCCGAACTCGCTCGGCGGAGGTCGACCTATACGCCCCGCCGTTCTGGTGACAGACCACCACGCGGGTGCCCGGCTCGGCGCGCAGCGCGTCCTCAAACGCGATCCGCTCACCAATCTCTAGCGCCCAAGCTCTGCCGCACTGCTTGGACGCCTCGACCGCGGTACGCCGAATGCGATCCAGCTTGTGTGCTCGGGGTTCGACCTCGCTTCGTGCACAAGCCAGGGGAGACCACCGAGCGACGCCGAGCTGGCTCAACTGATCGATCATGCGCACGAGGTCGTTGCCCTTGGGAGGCTCAGAGAGAACCTCGACGTGCGGCGTGATCGGCGGGACTCGCCTAACGCGTTCGGGCACAACTTCCATGCGCCACCCTTCGCGTTTGCCGAGTTTCTCGCATTTCAAGATGCGGCATGAGGCGATGCCGCCTGCACCGTCGAGGACTTCGACGGCGTCGCCTACATCAAGCCGCATGACGCGTTTGGCGTGATGGGCCTCATCCCCTTCGACGGAAATGGATTCGTGCTCGACGAGGCTTGCTCCTGGGATTGCGATGCGATGTGTCACGGCGGATCATTGCCTCCCATGAGCGGCTTGGAAGATCGTCGGTTTGTGCGGCCTGGGCCAAGCCGTTATGGGTCGTCGTGGCTTGAGTCGTCATTTGGACGGGTCGATATCCAAAGCGACTATGTCTGGCGAAGATCCAACAAACGAGTTACTGAGCGACGAGGATATCGCCGCGGCGCAGGGTGCGGACGCGGAGCCGACGGAGGCTTCACCCGCGGGCCAAGACGCGAGCGAAGTCGGCGAGGCCGCGATCGGGGACATCTCGTCGCTCGATGAGCAGCTCGCGGCTCTGGCGGACGATCTGATCGCGGGCGACCTGGAGGATGGCGAAGGCACGGTCGTGGGTTCGGAGGTTGCCGCCTCGCCGAGTGCGGAGCCGAGCACGGAGGAGAGTGCAGAGCCGAGCGCCGAACAGAGCGCCGGGGCGAGTGTCGAGACCAGCGAGCCACCGACGCCTAAGGCCGTGTCAGACGCAAATCCTGAGGTCGTGGACGATCCGACGCAGGAGGTTGCGCCAGAGGCACCATCTGCGATCGTGGACGAACCGACTCTGCAAGCGGTAGTTGAGGCGGTTGGAACACCGAATCCGAGCGAAGCAGTCGAGCCCGCGAGCGAGGAGTCGGTCGAGCAGGCGGTCGTTGAGGATGAAAGCGACCTGCTCGAACAAGGGTTCGTGGATCCCGATGAGATCGAGGCAGCGCAGGGAGCCGAGACTGCAGAGCCTGAACCATCGGCGCCGCCGACCGAAGACAGTGCACCCAAGGCGACTGAGGAAGCCAAAGGCGCAGAGAGCCCTGTGATTGTCGAATCTGCTGAGGCCGAATCCCAGGCCGATACGGCTGCCGACGCCGTGAATGAGACCGAGGCGGTCACGGCCACCGATGCAACTGCCGGGGCACAGACTGATGAAGTCTCTGAGGATGCTCCGGAGATCGCCAAGTCTGCGAAATCAAAGCCAGGCCCACTGGATCGGGTCCGGGCGATCGCAGGTCGCGTTGCTGTGATGGCCAAGCCGATCGTGCTCAAGGGCTTGGTGGCACTCTCATCGCCTCTGCAAGGACATTCTCCGGTCCTGCGCAAAGTCGTGGGCCTTGTTGCGATCTGGACCACGGTGCTCGCGGCGATGATGGTCTACAAAGTCCTGACCAGATCCGCGAACACGCCGCAGGTCTCGGAGGATCCGACGGAACTGACAAGCGACCCCGAGCCCAAGCCCGCTGTGGTTGACGACTAGGATGCGCGATGGACAAACCCACTCGACGGATCGGTGTGCTGACCGGCGGGGGCGACTGTCCCGGGCTGAACGCGGTCATCCGCGCGGTCACCAAAGACGCGATCCATCACGGCATGGATGTCCTGGGAATTGAGGATGGCTTTCTCGGCCTGATCGAAGATCGCATCCGCCCGCTCGAGGAACGCGACGTTTCCAACATCCTCACCACGGGCGGCACGATCCTCGGTTCTTCCAACAAAGCCAATCCCGCGAACATGGCCGTCGGACGCGACACAAACGGCAATGTCGTGCACAAGGATCTGACCGAGGCGTGCCTGATCACGCTCGAGAGTCACGGGATCGACACGCTGGTGGTAATCGGCGGCGATGGAACGATGACGTGTGCCGCGCCGTTTGTCGAACGCGGAATCCGAGCGGTGGGCGTGCCCAAGACGATCGACAACGACCTGTGGGGCACGGACATGACCTTCGGGCACATGACCGCCGTGGAGATCGCGACCGAGGCGTTGGATCGCGTGCACACGACCGCTGCGAGCCATCATCGGGCGATGGTGGTCGAGGTGATGGGACGCAACGCCGGGTGGATCGCGCTCAGCGCCGGAGTGGCATCCGGCTCGGACGTGATCTTGCTCCCCGAAATGCCGTTTGATATCGATGCGGTGTGCGAGCACGTGGCGCAACGCTCAACGAAGGGCAAGCGATTTACGATCGTCTGCTGCTCGGAGGGTGCGTATCCCAAGGGGGGCGCGCAGATCGTCGAGCGGACCGATCCAACAAGCCCCGATCCGATTCGGCTCGGCGGCATTGCCAAGTGGGTCAGCGGCCAGATCGAAGATATGACCGGCGTCGAGAGTCGCCACGTCGTGCTTGGGCATGTACAAAGAGGCGGAACTCCCTGCGCGTTCGATCGCATGCTCGCGACGCTCTTTGGCGATGCCGCGATGGAGTTGATTCTCCAACAGAAATACTCGCGGCTTGTCGCGTGGCAGGGAGGTCGGATTACCGACGTCCCCATGCTTGAGGCGGCGGACAAGCAGCGGTTGGTGCCACCGGATGAACCGCTGATCGCAGCCGCCAGAAGCGTCAGCACCTGTTTCGGTGATTAGATCAAGTTGCTGATTTCGGATTGCGTGTTAGGCCAACCGCCCAGGGCGAAGTACACTTGCAGCCCATGATCTGCAGGAACGCTTTGTTATGGCGATTGGGTCTGGCGCTGGCGGCGACGTCCGGCGTGCTCGTGCTGGGTGGCTGCTTGGCCGCAGCACCCGTGTTCGCGGCGGGCGCGACAGCAACTAGCGCAGGGGTCTCGTTCCTGCAGCGTGGCAAGCTCGCAAGCTACGAGATGGTGCTGTTTGAGGACGCGATCGAGGCCACACGCCAAGCCGGGGAGATCCACAAGCTGCGCTTGCGGCGTGAGCGCATCGAGGATGGGTGGGTGCGGCTCATCTTTCGCGACGAACAAGGACAAGATATCAGCGTGCGGATAGAACGCCGGACGGCGGTCGTCACTGGCATCACTATCGATGTCGGTCGCATGGGTCGCACAGGCATGGGCGCGCTGCTTCATCGTCAGATCTTGAACGAGTTGGGTGAGATGGAAGCGTACCTGGAGACCTGGACACGCGACGACCCGCGCAATGGCGGCGCTGGCACAGGTATTCAGTAACGTTCTACCTTGGCCATATGGCGGCTAAGAACCAATCGGCCGCGTCAATCGAACGCGGGGCCCCCACCATCGCGAAACCCACCGACCGGACCGGTGGACGCTCCGACCTGGAACGCGCCCTTGTTCTCATAGCTTCGCGCGTCGTGGGCGTGGTCGTAGCCCGAGTCGTGGGCGCGATTCATGAACCGGGTGATGTCGTTGTCCCATTGCAGATGGACGGTACCGGTAGGCCCATTTCGCTGCTTCGCGATGATCAGCTCGGCCTCACCCTCCTTGTCGGGGTTGGCACTGAACCACGCGTCGTCGCCTATGTGGTAGTACTCCTCGCGATGCAAGAGCATGATGACGTCGGCGTCCTGCTCGATGGCGCCCGACTCTCTCAGGTCGCTCATGCGCGGCTTGTTGCCCTTGCGATCCTCGCTCGAGCGGTTGAGCTGGCTCAGGCACACCACGGGCACCTCTAGCTCGTGCGCCAACGCCTTGACCTGCCGGCTGATGGCGCTGACCTCGTTCTGACGGTTCTCTCTGCCGAAACTCGGCGCGGTCAGGAGTTGGAGATAGTCGACCAGGATGACCTTCACGCCGTGCTGGGCGTGCAGGCGTCGGGCTCGTGCGCGGAGTTGCATGACGGTGAGCCCGGGCGTGTCGTCGATGTGGATCGGCGCCTGGGAGAGCTTGTTGCACGCGTCGAAGACCTTCTCAAGCTCCTTCTCGTGCAGACGCTTGCCCTCACGGAACTTCTGCGCGCTGATGCCCGAGTATGAACTGATGAGCCGGTGGGTGACCGCTTGTTTGGTCATCTCCAGGCTGAAGAACGCGACCGGCACGGGCGTTTCGTTGCCCGCCGGGCTCCAAGGCGTTCGGCCGCCCATCGCGACCTGCTCGGCGAGATTGAGCGCGAGCGCGGTCTTGCCCATGCTGGGCCTGGCCGCCAGCACGAGCATCTCGCCCGGATGCAAACCGTGAAGTTTCTCGTCGAGATCGAGATAGCCGGTGCGCATGCCCGTGACCGTGCCGTCCTGGGCTTCGATCCGGTCGTATTCCTGCATGACGAGCACGCGAAGCTCTTGCGGATCGGACGTCGAGGATTCCTTGGCGACCTCGAAGACCTTCATTTCCGCGCGATCCATGATTTCGCGCACGCCCTCATCGCCCATGGGGTTGGCGTGGTAGGCGTCGTAGAGCACCTCGCCCGAGACCTGGATCAGATCGCGCAGCCGAGCTTTGTCGGCGACGATTCGCGCATAATGCGGCGCCGCGACGGCACTGGGGACCTGGTCAGCGAGTTGGACGAGGTAGTCCTCGCCGCCGGCGTCCTTCAAGACGTCCGCGTCGCGCAACGCCTCGACGAGTTGCACCAAGTCGAGCGAGCGGCGGGCGTCATAGAGCTTGACAATCGCGTCGAAGATTGCCCCGTGATGGCCTTGGAAGAAGCGATCTGCGCCGCGCACGATGCCCATGGTGTCGGGGATGACCGTCGGGTCGATGATCATCGAGCCCAGGAGCGCCATTTCCGATTCGATCGAATGGGGCGGCAGGCGATCAAACAGCCGATCGAGCGACGCTCCGGGAGCGGGTGCATCTCGTTTACGTCTGTTGTCTTTTTCGTCGTGGTTGCTCACGCCCACAGCATCGCCTCCCTGCGTGCTTGAGCCTCGTAAGAGACAGGCTCTGTAGGAGTTATTCAGAATCGACTGTCGACTCCGAGACACGGTATGCCCGTTGTCTCACGCATAGCCTTGCAACATGAGTGATTCGGTGGAAAGCAGCGGATGGATCGAAGGGGACACGCTTCCCGAGGATCTTCCCGAGAGCCCGCTTGCCATCCTGGGAGCCTGGTTCGAGGAAGCTCAACGAGCCAAGCTGACGCGCAACCCCAACGCGATTACGCTGGCGACAGCCGACGACAGCGGCAACCCCTCGGCCCGGATCGTTTTGTGCAAGCATCTCGACGAGCTTGGGTATCTGGTTTTCTATACGAATCGTGAAAGCCGCAAAGGCCGGGAGCTCGCCCAGAGACCCAGAGCGGCGGCGGTGTTTCACCTGGATGCCTCAGAGCGGCAGATCCGCGTTGTGGGCCCGATCGTCCAAAGCCCGGACGCCGAGAGCGACGCGTACTTCGCGACACGATCCGTAGTTTCACGCATCGGCGCTTGGGCGAGCAAGCAGAGCCAGCCGATCGGATCGCGCGATGAGCTGCTCGAGCAGGTTGGCGAAGCAATGGCAGATCACGGCGTCGGGGCCAGGAGCCTGCTCGGCGACGAAGAAGTTTCCCTGCCTCGCCCGCCTTACTGGGGGGGATACCGGCTCTGGTTCGAGCGAGTCGAGCTCTGGTGCGGCGGCAGCGGACGGGTCCACGACCGAGCGGAATGGGCAAGAGACCTGACTCCCGATTCTGCGGGCGGCTTCAAGCCACGGCCTTGGGCCGCGACCAGGCTCCAGCCATAGGTCCGGGCACTCAGAATCGCTCGGAACTGATTCTCGGTCCCTGAAAGGGGCTGAACCCCCTCCGATCAAGGGCCGATGAACGCAATCTGCGAATCAGGTGAATCGCAAGTGCATCTCGGACCAGAGAGAAGGATCTCTTCGATGAAGGCCAGGAAGGACCTCAGCGCTGCGCAGGTGGATGCGCTAATCGAGCGACTGAGGGAGCGCTTGGAGAAAATCCTGCCCGAGACCCAGCCGGAGATCGCCCAGCAGATCATCAAGCTGATGGAAGACCCCGATTCGGTGCCAGCGGACTTCGCGGGCGTTGTCAAGCACGATCCGACGCTCAGTGGACGGATCCTGCGCGTCGCAAACTCGGCGCTGTTTGCGCAGCGCAACCCGGTGACGACGCCCGAGCGCGCGTGCATGCTCCTCGGCTTGCAACGAATCCGCGGCATCACGCTTGGGTTTCACCTGTCAAAGGCGGCCCAGGGAGGCCCTGAAGATGTGTCGCGACGCATCTGGGGCGAGTCGATCTTTCGCGGATGCGTAGCGGGAATGCTCTGTGACAAGATTCTGAAGCATCGCTCCGCCGAGGCGTTCCTGATTGGTCTCATGCTTGACACAGGGATCCCATTGCTCTGCGAACTCGCGGGTGATAGTTATGCCCAGATGCTCGACCAGAATCTGCCACCGCACGAGCTATCGAAGCAGGAGTTCCGGAATCTCCCCTGCACGCACGTGGATGTGATCGCGTCGTTGTGCCGAATCTGGGATCTTCCCGAGGTTCTGCGCAAGCCGATCGAACGCCACCACACGCTGCCCAGGTTGCGTGAGCCTTCCGACGAGTTGGACGTGCTACATCGGATCGCCTACTTCGTGGGCGGATTGGATCTGACCATCACCGAGGAATCGGTAGAGCCGGGCGTGCTGAGCGAGAACGCGGCGGGAATGCTTGGGATAAGCGATAGCGAGCTGCGAAACTCGATCGACTCGACGGTGAGTGAGTATGAGACGCTCGTGGGCGTGTTCGGAGAGGCCGCCGAGGCGATCTCGGATCTGGAGGCGTTGTGCGAGGTCACGCACCGGCGGCTCTCGGACGCGGCCGAGGACCTGGCACGGACGTCGTTCGTGGTCGAGGGCATGAGCCACGCCGAGGAGTTCTCGTTCTCGTTCGGCCGCGTGCGCGTCGAGGTGGAAGGGCCATCAAAGATGCTGGCCGTGCTGCTTGATTCCAACGGCGATGGCATCGTCTCGTATCGATTCGATCCCGAAGCCGAAACCGCCGGGACGGTCGTGGATGCGCTTGGGTTAGACCCCGACGCCGAGCCCGCGGTCGATGAACTCGCGGGCTACCTGCGGAACCTCGCGGCTTAGGACCCCGCACTCGTGGGACTATTCGCTCGCTTGTCCGCCGCAACCATCGCTATGAATGCACCCACAGGCATGGGCCGAGCACCGGTGTTGCGTCGAGCCGCGCCAAGGCGATAGACGAGCGACCACTGCCCGAAAAGCACGCGGTAGGCCCAGAAAACCGAGCGAGCGGGGTCGTAGAGATTGGTGGACTCGGCGAGCACGCCATTGAGCTCGACAATCGCGAGTTGCTCTCCGTTGGCCGCGAGTTCGCGCGAGCGAACACGGACATCGAAGCGCCCAAAGTCGAGTTGGCCGCCGTCATGCCCCTTGAAAGAACACGCGATCTTGTCGATCGCCTTGGAGAGTTCGGGCGTGAGGAGCTCGGCCGCATCGCGAAAGATTGCGCCGCGGGAGTGATTGCCGATCCCGCCGAGGCTCGCTTGCACGTCAAGCCCGGGGACTTCATCGCATCGCTCCGCGAGATGGCTCTCAAACATTTCGCGTTGGCACCGGTAGCGAGGGTGGGCGAGGATGAGCTGGCGGATGGTGCTCTTGCCATCGCCCACGACGTATGGGAAGTCCTTGATCGTGATGGACAGCACGCGCCCGGATGATTGATCATCGCGAGCCCAGAGCACACCGAGTTCGATGGGCCCGGCGTGGTATTGCTGGATGATCGTGTCGGTGAGATTGTGCTGGAAGTAGTTGATGACATCGTCTGCCGAGCGAGCGATTTGGACCCCAACTCCGCGCTCCCCCGCGAGGGGTTTGAGAATGATCGGGAACTCGCCAAGCCTGTCGTGCTCTTGCATGCACTGTTGCACGAGTTGCGACCGCTCATCCGGCGGCGGCCCCCCCTCGATGACGTACGCCTCGAGTATGTGCGTGTCGTCCTGGAATGCGTGGAGGATGTCGATCTTGGATTCGCCGGTGACCCCCCCGCCGTGGCTGATACCCGGGTTCGCGCAGGTGAAGACCAGCGGGCCTCGGTAGCGAATGGCGAGAAAGCAAAGCCAGGGCACGAGCGGCCCATAGAAAATCCACATGGGCCAGAACTCGTGGTTCCACAGACGGGCAAGCGAAGCCCTGGCGCATTGACGACGCTCTTTCGTCCAGAGGTTGCGCAGGACGTGCACGACCAGGCTTGCGCCGAGAATCCCGGCGAGCATCCCAAAGCCGCCCAGGCGATCGCCGAGCGGGATCGAGATCGCGCCGGCGAAAAGCCACGCGGCGAACGACAGCGCCCAGATGGCTAGACCGCTGCGTGCGATGTGATCAGGACGAGAGAAGCGCGGGCCATCGCGCGAGAACAGTCGGAATGCCAGGATCCCCACGAGCGAAACCGCGAGATTGACGCTCTCGGTTGCCCGCAAAAGGCCAGCGATGACGATCGCGGGCGTGATGCCCAGTCGAGCGAGGGCTGCAAACAGAAGCACCTGCATGACCCAATGCCACGAACGAATCCAGAGGGCAAGTTCGTGCAGGCGTGCGACGGGCCAGGTCCGCACGGACACCGGAGCGAGGTTCACCTCGCCTCCGATGGGCTGATTCGCTTCAACGCGAGCGAGAAAGTCCACGATCCAATCCGTGGCCTCGCTCGCTTCGGGCTCGTTGACCGGGATGAAATGACTGGTATCGAACATCACGAGTTCGCTGTTCTCGATCAGCTCGTGATGGCGCTGGGCGGCCCAATAGGGCACAAGGAAATCATGCCGCCCTTGCAGGATGAGCGTCGGGACTCGCATGCTCTGCATGATTGACGCAAGCGGCCGCTGGTCGGTGTCAAAGAAGTTGCGGATCCAGCTATGGCGGAACGACCGACTGCGATGCCAGGGCAAGGGCACAAGCTCACCCCCCACCACGAAGCCCAGGTAACCCAAGGCGTACTTGCCGTGCTCAAAGAAATACTCGCCCGAGCCCTCTGTCTCTTGGGCACCGATGGCGGCCATCAAGGTGATGGACACGACACGATCCGGTGCGATCTCGGCCATGTTGAGCGAGACGCCGCCGCCCATGCTCCAGACGATCACGTGGGCCCGCTCGATCTGCAGCGCGTCCATCATCGCGAGCACGGCTTGTGCATGTGCCCTCACCGAGTAATCCGAGACCCAATGCGTGGACCCGCCGAAGCCCGGCAGATCGGGTGCGAAGCACGTGTATCCACGATTGGCGAGCATGGGCGCGAGAATCGCGAAGTTGCCCGAGTCGCCCGGCGAGCCATGCAAGAGGAGGATGGGTATGCCGGGATCACCATCGGGCGAACTGAGCGGAGCACCCGGCCAGCTCTGATATGCCATACGAATCGTGGAGTCTGCGATGGGCCCAGAAGAGTTGGTCGCGGCGATCTCGACCGAAGAATCCGGAGCCGAAGCCTCCTGAGGAAGTAACTCGGGGACATGGCTCAGGAGCACAAGACCCAGATACCAGACCCACCAACGCCTGCGCAGGTGCGAGCGAACGCCCCGGGCGAAGCCGCGTTGATTCGACCCCGGGTTTGACTGGTTCAATGATTCGGGCAATGGTCGAGTCCATGGACGGCAAAACGATGCAGGTTGATGCTCTGATCTTTGGCGGCGGGATCGCCGGGCTATGGACGCTCTCGCGCCTGCGTCAGCTAGGGTACTCGGCCATCCTCGTCGAAGCCCAGGCTCTGGGATCGGGTCAGACTATCGCCAGCCAAGGCATCATCCACGGCGGGGTCAAATATGCGCTCGGTGGAG
>JAJDDL010000419.1 GCA_029260335.1 Phycisphaerales bacterium
TCGGCCTGGTCCTGCTCGGCGTCGCCGCGGCCTACCTCGCGAGCACTCGCGCCACGCGTCCGGCCTCCAAGAAGATGCCGGCAAGCCCAGCCCCCGACTAGACCCTCCTTCCGGGCCCCAGACCCCATACCCCAGACCCCAACCCCTCCTAGACTCCCCGCCCAAGGAGGAGCCCTTGCTGACCCTGCCCGCCCAGACCCTCGTGAGCATCGCCACATTCGCCCTGATCATCCACGTCGTCCTCGGGACCGTGGCCTACCTGATCTACGTCGAACGCAAGGTCAGTGCGTACATCCAGGACCGCATCGGCCCCAACCGCGTCGGCTTCGACTTCGGCTTGCCCTTCCTCAAGATGCTCAAGGGCATGTGGGGGCTCGGCCAACCGCTCGCCGACGGCATGAAGTTTCTCCTCAAAGAGGACTACGCCCCCGACAGCGTCGACAAGGGCTTGTTCACGCTCGCGCCCATCGCCATCATCATCCCCGCGCTCATCGGCTTTGCGATCATCCCCTGGGGCGGCACCTACATCGTTCCCAATGACATCAACATCCTGGGCCTGATCACCTTCGAAGCCGGGCCCGTGGTCATCGCAGGCTTGAACGTCGACGCCGGGGTCATCTACCTGCTCGGCGTCGCAAGCCTCGGCGTCTACGGCGTCACCCTCGGCGGCTGGGCGTCCAACAACAAGTACTCGTTCTTCGGCGGCCTCCGCGCAACGGCCCAAATGATCAGCTACGAGATCCCGCTCGGGCTGAGCCTCATGGCAGTCCTGCTCATGGTCGGCTCGCTCATCCCAGGCGACATCATCGACTACCAACGCGAAGGGGGCTGGCTCATGCTCAGCCAGCCGATCGCGGCGGTGATCTTCTTCCTCGCGATCCTCGCCGAGGCCAATCGCGCGCCGTTCGACAACGCCGAGGCCGAGCAGGAACTGGTGGGGGGATACCACACCGAGTACAGCTCGATGCGCTTCGCGCTGTTCGTCCTCGCCGAGTACGCCCACATGATCACGAGCAGCGCATTCTTCGTGCTGCTGTTCATGGGCGGCTGGACGATCATGCCGTTTGTCAACATCTTCCCCGAAGAAGCCACCGGGCTTATGGGCCTGCTCATCGTCTTCGCCAAGTTCGGCGTCTACTTCGGCAAGGTGCTCACGCTCGTCGTCTTCATGGTCGTCATCCGATGGACCATCCCTCGCCTGCGCTACGACCAGGTGATGATGATGGCGTGGCAGACGATCATCCCCTTAAGCCTTGCGGTCGTGGTGCTCACGAGCGTCATGGTCTACCTCAGGCTCGACACGTTCATGCCCATGTTCATCGCCAACGCACTGCTCTTTGGCTTGTTCCTGGCGATCTACCCGTTCCTGCCCAAGGTCAAGACCAACCAGCGCATCCCGCTCTATGGCTCCCGCTTCAACCCCGTCGAAGGCGAACACGTCCACACACGCCCACAAGATCCCGCCGCACGCGAAGACCACCCGATCCGCTCCGCAATGCCCGCAAGCTAAAAGAGGCCCTGGCGCAAGCCTGGGCTCCCGCCTTGTTCGCGATCTCAACGACGACCGGCAAAGGAAAGGCCCAGGCTCGCGCCAGGGCCTCCATTGATTCATGACCAAGGCGAGCGCCAAGGCCCCAAAACGGTGCATTGCACCTACTGCGCCACACGCAGGACGTCCAACGCCCGCTCCAACGCCGTGTCATTCCCCGCTCGCGTGAAATCCTCGGGCACAAGCTCAACCTCGATGTCCGGCCGAACGCCATGCCAATCAAACACCCCGCCATCGGCCATAAACGAAACCATGGTCGACACTTTCAGTTCGATCCCATAGCCGATATCCGTCCATTGCGACATCCCGCTCGCTCCGCTCGTGGGACGACCGACAAGCGTGACGCCGGGCAACTCCTTGAGGCCCGCCGCGAACACGTCCGCAGCGCTGATACACCGCTCATCGATCAGCACCACGATCGGCTTGCCGGCAAGTGCCCCATTGCCAGGCCCCGCGGGCGACAGCACAGCGACATGCAACGGTCCGAATCTGCCATCGAGTTCCACCTCGGGCTCAAACCGATCCAGGAACTCCCGAATCGCCCCTCGCTCGCTCGGCGTCCAACGCGGATCATCAGGCAAGAACAGCCTTCGCGATTCGAGTTGCCACTGGACACGCTCGTCATCGCGTCGATCCCACATCAGCACCCGTGCCGCGGAGAATACGACGGGGTCGCTCTCTTGTGCGAGCACATACGACGCGACGAGATAGAGCACTTCGCGCACCCCGCCGCGATTGCCGCGGATATCGAGGATGACTCCCTTGGCGTCGCGCGCCGCGTCGAGGTTGCGCCGCAGTTCCGCAAACGC
Organism: Phycisphaerales bacterium; assembly: GCA_029260335.1. Lineage (GTDB taxonomy): Bacteria > Planctomycetota > Phycisphaerae > Phycisphaerales > UBA1924 > S146-42. The sequence continues at coordinate 2,359 of JAJDDL010000419.1, forward strand.
CGACGCGGTCTCGCGGTCGGCGGAGGGATTCCACATCGATCGAATTGGAATGTACGCAAACTCGGCGTCGGCGAGGACGTCGAAGGGTTGTTGGCGAAACCCCCGAGAGTCGCTCTCAAGGAGATCACGAGAGACCTCAGTCTTCGACCCATCGCCCGAGCCAAGCGTCAGCCGGACTGTGGACGCCGGGTCGACATCAAGCCGCTCGCGAATCCAACCCACGCGCCCCAGCGCTCGGCAAGCGCCAGCTCGGCGGGCGTGCACCGACCCTCCAGTTGCGATCTCCCGGGCAATCTCAAGCCATCGCTCAATCTCCACGCCATCAATCGCAACAAGAAAGGGATGGTCCGCGTCGACAAGCCCAGCGCCATCCGGTTCGGTCGCGACCACCCGCCCGCCGGGGCGCAGATCAAGCGCCATGCACGCGATCGGCAAGCCATCTTGCAACTGGGAATCGCGAGACATGTGCCGCACCTGCGCATGCCCGTCTCCGGTCATTGCGAGCAGCCGTTGGAGTTCACGCACAAGTAGATCCGGAGGCACCGGCACTTCACCGATCGACGCCCGCGATCGAGAGACCTCCTCCGGCACATCAATCCCGGACGCCACGCCGTAGGAATGGCGAGTGCTCAAAAGCAGCTCTGCACGGTCCAGGATCGGTCCGACTAGCTCGGGGTCGATGCGCTCTGCCGGTTGCTGCGCGACCCCGACGACCCATCCACCCATCGCCGCGACCAGCCATCGGATCATTGCGTGCCCCTTCTCGTGCGATTCGCTCGGACGGGCCACGCAGTTCGCGCAAAACAAAAGAGGCCTTGGCGCAAGCCTGGGCATTTCTTCTTCCTTGCCGTCGTTGAATGTCGCGAATAGAGCAAGAGCCCAGGCTTGCGCCAGGGCCTCTTTTGACCAACGCCTACTGCATCGGCTTCAAATCACCCGGCCGCGCAAGCACGAACGAGATCGGCAGCATGTACCTCATTCCGTAATGGAAGTACTGCCTGCCGCTCAAGATCACCGCCCGCGATGCACCCGTCCGCGCGACTGCCAGTTCCAACTGCGCCAATGTCGAGCTAGGCAACAGCACGATCGGCTCGCGCGTCGCATCATCCTGGTCCAGGCTGAGCGCCAAGCGTCCGTTGACCAAACGCGTAACGCGACCACGCTGGCGGATGACCAGCCGACCGTCGTTGAGCAGCGCCTCACCCCGCTCGGTGCTGCTCTCATTGGCCGGGCGGTCGATCTGCTCGGTGAGCTCGCCCTCCCGCTCCAACTCGGCGAGCAACGCCGCGACGCGAGGGTCCGCCGCCGGATTGGTTGTTTCGTCGGTCTCGACAGGATTCGCACCTGGATCGGGATCAATCGCAACTTCGCCAGCCTCGGCTTCGGCATCACCCGGCTGCAGACGCGTAATCGCAAACAGCGTCGGCAGCATGTAGTTGCGTTCGTGATAGACGAAGATCTGACCGCTTATGGTCACCCGCACGCCGTCGAAGTTCTCGCCAACCTGGTTCTCAAACTGCTCGAGCGTGGCGCTGGGGAGCAGAATCACCGGCGGGTCTCG
>JAJDDL010000420.1 GCA_029260335.1 Phycisphaerales bacterium
ACCAGGCCCTGCCGTCGCTTGAGACGATCTCGGTGGTGTCGCTCGCGAACTGTTCGTCGGAGGCGATGAGCCCGGCCCAACGGTCCCGAAGCTGCGATCGGGCGTCTCTGGGCAGCGTGCGATAGGGCTCGTTGCACCACAGAGTCTTGCCGTCGGCATCGCAGACGCTGATCGGATCGCGGACATGCTCTAACAGGATGGCCAGATCGGCGGACTCGCCGAGCGCCTCGATCTCCTGGGGCTCACCGACAACCGCGTCGGCCTCGCTCAGATCGAGGTTTTCCAGTAGCTCGAAGTCGGGGCCCAACGCAGTGCGCAGAGCGTCCATTGGAAGGTCTACCCCACCGAGCACCAGAACTTTGCGGCGCGTGTGAGCTGTCATGGACGCCGAGGACCTCCGCTCTCCCTCTGGAGTTGAGTGTACACGAGCGTCGATGGAAGGCGAGCGTTGCATAGACTAACTCGTCGTTCTCCGAAAACTATCGGCAGTTGGGGGCGAGTGCTGGATCCCAGGGATGGGCATGATCTCAGTCCGAGAAGTCCATAAGTCATTCGGCCGTCTTCGGGCGGTCCGGGGTGTTGGCTTCGAAATTGAAGCCGGGCAGGTGACAGGGCTGCTCGGACCGAACGGGGCAGGCAAAAGCACGACCATTCGCATGATCACCTCGTACATGCCTCCGGACAAGGGGCGGGTTGAGGTTTGTGGCTTTGACACACAAACCGATTCGGCTGAGGTGAGGAAGCGGATCGGCTATTTACCAGAAGACGCACCGAGTTATCCGGAAATGAGCGTCGAGCCCTTTTTGCGCTTCCGAGCTTCGCTCTACGGAATACGCGGAAAGAACGCAAAAATGGCCGCCCAGCACGCGATGGATCGCTGCTGGCTCAACGACGTCCGGAAACGTCGGATCGGGCATCTCTCCAAGGGCTACCGCCAACGCGTCGGCCTCGCTTCGGCGATCGTGCACGATCCCAAGGTCGTCATATTGGATGAACCCACCAACGGGCTGGATCCTTCCCAGATCCTGGCGGTCCGCAAGCTCGTGCGGGAGTTGGCGATCGAAAAAGCCGTGCTGGTCAGCTCGCACATCCTGGCCGAGGTCGAGAGGACCTGCGACCGGGTGGTGATCATCGCTCGTGGCAAGGTCCGCGCCGATGGCACTCCAGAGGAGTTGCTCGCCCCGCTTGGGAGCGAAGTGGGCTACCGAGTCGGGTGTGAGAGGCAGAGCCGAGACACCGCCGAGACGCTTGAGAAGGCATTGCGAGCGGTGCAAGGCGTCCAAGAGATTGCGGTTTGCGAGGAGGAGCCGGACTGGGTACGCGCCGAGGTGAAGCCCGCCCAGGGGACGACCGACCTGCGGCCAGCGATCGGCGCTGCGCTGAACGGCACCCAGCTCATTGTCCGGGAGCTCTGGCGTGAGGAGCCCAGGCTCGAGACGCTTTTCATCCGCAGTGTGCGTCAAGAGGATGAGCAATGAGGGTGCCCCTGGCGATCGCCCGCCGAGAGTGCTCCTCGTTTTTCCGGGTGCCGGTGGGATGGGTCGTGATCGCGCTGTTTCTGCTGGTGAGTGCCGGGACGTTTTGGCGAGTTGCGATCACGCCGGGCGAGATCGCCTCGATGCGAGATTTCTTCCAGTTCACGACGTTCCTGATGATCGTGATCGCCCCGGCGATCACGATGCGGCTGCTGAGCGAAGAGATGCGGACCCGCAACCTCGAATCGCTCATGACCGCGCCGGTGAGCGACGCCGGGCTGATCGCGGGTAAGTTCCTGGGGGCGGTGCTGTTTCTGTTGTTGATGCTGCTGCCGACGGTCGTGTACGTCGTGTTGCTGTTCGTGCTTGCAGACCCGGCGCCTGATCTAGGGCCGATCCTTGCGGGGTATCTGAGCCTGCTGCTCGCGGGGTGTTTGTATCTCGCGATCGGCACGCTTGGATCGAGCATGACCTCGAGCCAGACGCTCGCGTTTCTCGGGACGTTCCTGGGCTTGCTCATCCTGCTGCTGGTCCCCACGATGGCGGTCGACCATGTGCCGGCTTGGGCGGCGGGGGCGATGGGCCAGATTAGCATCATCCAACGGGTGGATGACTTTGGCAAGGGCATCATCGATCTCTCGCACGTGGTCTTCTTCCTGAGCGGGACTGTTCTGTTCCTGGTGCTCGCGTACCTGTCGATCAACTCTCGGAGGTGGCGATGAGCGAGTCGAAGCCAAAGCCCACGGCAAGTACAAGGGCCGTCAGCGCGTTCGGCAGGCGGATCCGCTCGGGCTTGCTCGGCTTGGTCTTCCTGCTGAGCGTGCTCGCGTCGGTGATCCTCGTGAACGTGATCATGTCGCGCCTGCCCTCGCGGGTCGATGTCACGAGCCTGGGTATTCACCAAGTGAGCCCTCGCACAAGGAACATCCTCGATGCACTGACCGCAGAGCACGAGTTGGTGCTCGCGGGGCCCTGGTCGGATCCGGCAGGGCGCGCGGGGCTAGACCCGCGGGTCGTCCGACAGGTGATCGACACCCTCAATGAGATCGGCAGGCAGAGCTCGGAACTGCGCATCACCATCATCGACACCATGAGCGAGGGCGGCAACGCCCGTTTCGTGGAGACAATCGAACGGCTGGTAGAGCGCGATCGAGAGATGCTCGATGAGTACGAGCGCATGATCCGCGATGCTCTTGCCTCGGTCGATCGCTCGGCGACCCGCTTGGGCCAACTCACCCAAGGGCTTGAAGCGATGGCCCAGGCCTTCGACACCGGCGACCCCGGCGCAGCGAACCTGCAGGGTGTGCTTGCGAATCTCGCTCTGAACGTCGCACAGCTCTCTGCCGATCTCGGACAAAGGAAACAGGCCGCCGAGACGGCTCTGGATACCCCCGCGTTTGGTGGCGGAATCGGCGAGCTCGATCAGGCCGATGGGATCGCCGATGCGGCGCTCTCGCGGGTGAGTCGAGAGTTGGAGGCTCTGGTGCCGACGCTGGAAGCGATCGCGAGCAATATCGCGACGCCTGCGCAGATCGGTGATCAACTCCCGCCCCTCGCTCGAGCGGTGACCGCCTGGCGCGACGATGCAGCGCGAGCGCATGACGCGCTCGTGCGTGTGGAACGCTCGGACGTGATGCGCATCGGCCGGGCCCTGACCCAGGCAAGTGTTGCCCTGGTGATCGGGCCGGACGATCTGACGGCGATCGCGATGGATTCGTTGTTTCCAACGATCAGCGCGGGCGATCAGGACCAGGGACTCATCGCGGACCTGCGCGGCCATACCGAGAGCACGGTCACGCTCGCGCTGGCGGCACTGGCCCAACCCCAGAGCCCGATCGTCGTATTCATGCATGGCAATCCCGCGGCGAACCTCTTTGAATCCGGTGCCATCGGC
>JAJDDL010000043.1 GCA_029260335.1 Phycisphaerales bacterium
TTCGCGGGCGATCCGTGCTTTCAGGCTTGCTGTCCGCTGGGCATACCAGAACAGAGGCCGCGCAATCAGCATCGAAACCGGCGATCGCAACGCCCTGCAAAGTTTCTGTAACAACTTGGGCGTATGTCGCCCCAGGAGATCATCCTCGAGCGAGACATACGTCTCGGCCCGCCCCGGATCTCCTTGGCGGCCCGCTCTGCCGAACAACTGGCGATCAACCCGCCGCTCCTCGTTCCGGGCCGTCGAGATCACGACCAACCCGCCCAACTCGCGCGTCCGATCGTCGAGCAGAATGTCGGTTCCCCGGCCGGCCATGTTGGTCGCCACGGTCACCGCGCCGCTCTGCCCTGCGCCCGCGATGATCTCTGCTTCCTTTGCCTCGCGCTGGGCATTGAGAATCTGACAAGGCACGCTCCGAGCCGCCAGCGCCTCACCCAATCGCTCAGACTCGGCAACGCTCCGTGTGCCGATCAGCACAGGTCGGCCCATCGCGTGATACTCACCCACCCGATCGGCAACGATCCGGTCCCGCGCATCGCTCGTCCGCAAGATTCGATCCCGAGCCTGCTTGCGTATCACCGGCCGATGCGTCGGCACGCCTACGACGGTCAAGCCATAGTGCTGGAACAACTCGCCCGCGACCTCCCACGCCGTACCGGTCATCCCCGCCAGCCGATGGTACTGCTGGAAGAACCGCTGATAGCTGATCCTCGACGCCGTGCGCCGATCCGGGCTGATCTCCAACCGTTCCTTCGCCTCGACCGCCTGGTGCACCCCAAGCTGCCATTGTCTTCCTTCGAGGATGCGCCCCGTCGAGCGGTCCACGATCACGATCTTGCCGTCCTTCACGATGTAGTCATCGTCTCGCTCATACAGCTCACGCGCAGAGAGTGCCAGAATCAGCAGCTCCTCACGCCGCATCGGCCCGCGCCAGAACGGAGGCAACTCCTCGGCCCATGTACCCAAAGACTCACGTCCCACATTCGAGAGCGTGATCTGCCGTTGCGGCCGGTCCACGCGATAGTCCCGCCCGACCACCATCCGCTCGGCATAGATCGCCGCGACGCGGTAGTGCACGGTCTGGGAAGCGTCTTCAGAGGCATCCACGCCGATGATCGCCGGCGTCACCGCCTCATCGATCAGCACGCTATCGGCTTCATCCACGATCGCGCTGAACAGCCCTCGCTGCACGAGCTGCGAGCGCCAACCGCGCCGCTCACGAAGCACGTCGTCCAACTCCGCATCCAGCACGCCCGATTCGATGGGTGTCGCCAGCCGATCGCGCAGAAAATCAAAGATGAACTGCTTATCCGCCGCGTACGTGACATCCGCCCGGTAGGCCGCCTTGCGCTGTTCGGGCTTCATCTTATCTTGCAGCACGCCCACGCTCAGCCCAAGCCGCTTGTACGCCGGAAGCGTGATCTGCGCGTCTCGCCTCGCAAGATAGTCGTTCACCGTGTGCACATGCACGCCCCGCCCAAGCCACGCGTCCAAAGCCACCGGCAGCACCGCGGTCACGGTCTTTCCCTCGCCCGTGGCCATCTCCGCGCATTTCGCGTCGGCAATCACCAGCCCGCCCATCACCTGCGCAGGGTGAAGACTCAGGCCGACCTCGCGCCGCACCGTCTCGTACACCACCGCCGCGGCTTCATGGATCGCGTCCCGCTCAAGCCGGCGCAAACGCACGAGATCCGAGACCTCGGCAATCCGCTGATTCAGATCCCGCTCAGACAGTTCAGTCAGTCGCTTGGCCGCGTTCATGATCGCCTGGGCCGCCGTCCGCTCGGTGCGGTTGACCTTCCGGCGTGCGACCGAGCCTCGCATCCGCTCACTCAGCGCATCAAGCCCGTGCAGAGGCTTGCTCCGCGCCGCCGAGCGCTCGCGCACCGGCGGCGGCACAACACGCTCCACGCCCCGCTCCATGAGATCCAGCATGGAAGAGTCCGCCGAACTCATCAGAGCAACCGCCCAGAGAAGTACTGTCGAGCTCTCCGCCACATTTGTGTCGCAAGCGGCGCCGAATCCAACGGGAATCGCACCTTGGCCCGCAACCCCGGCTGCCACCACTCGGGCTGCTCCAAAGGCTCAACCTGGATCGTAAACAAGGGCACAAGCGTCGCCTCGCGATCCGGATCATTCGGATCCATTTCGAACTTGCCGCCCGCAGCCGAGGAACTCGCCTGATTCTCCAACCGCCTGAAACCCGCCCCTGCAAGCGACACAAGCCGGCCCGAAGTGGACTCATCGCTCCTGCCGCGCACCCGCACCATGGCTTCTCGCTCCTTGGCGGTCTCCAGATCCGCATCCGGAAACACATGCGCAAACTCACGATCCGACATCTGCGCCGTCAATCGAAGCTGATCGATCGCGGCCACCATCGCAAGCGATGTGCCCTTGGATACGTATCGACCCTCGAGATTCTCCAGATCAATCCCCGTCCCACTCGGCGCAACGACCCGCCCCTCGATGGAGCTCACAATCCGCAGCCGCTCAGACGAAAGCTTCGCCCGCTCGTATTGCCTGCGCCGGGTCTCCAGTCGCTTGACCGCAATCTCCCGAATCTCCGGCGAGTACGCGATCGCCGTATCCACGTTGATCTCCGCCTCCCGCACCTGCAGTGCCGCCATCGCGAGTTGCTGCTCGATCGCAGGATTCTCCATCTCAATGACCAGCGTCTGTGCGCCGATCCAATCCCCGGCTCGCACATGGATGGCCTTGATAAACCCATCCTCGCCCGCGCGGAGCATCTCGCGCTCCGTCGGCTCAAGCACGCCGTGCGCATAACCCGACGCCGGCGCGGGCACAAACCCGACCAGCAGCACGATCACCAGCGCAAGCGATCCCGCAAGCGAGACCGCCCTCGTCCGCCTGCCAAGCAGCTTGGGCGAAGTGAACAGATACGCCGAACCCTTAAAGAGCGGCCAGACAAACCAGATCAGCGCCATAATCCCCGCAATCAGCAACCCGATTGTCAGATACTGGCTCGAAACGACCAGCAAGATGCTGACGCCGATGAGCAAGCGGTAGGGGGGTGACAGCACGCCGTACACCGTCATCACCCAGAACTCGGTCCGGTCCCGCACCGGCGGCTGCTTCAACCGCCCAATCCCAAACGCGTGCCGCTCGATCAGGTAATGCCACAGGCTCTTGCTGCGGTGCGCCAGATTCGGAATCCCCATTACGTCCGAGAGGATGTAGTACCCGTCGTAGCGCAGCAGCGGATTGAGATTGAAGATCAGCGTCGTCACACTCGAGATGACCATCATGTTGAACGCCAGCGCCTTGATCAACGGCGCGTCGTGCGGATCCACGACGACCCAGATAATGCCCGCGATCGCCGCGAAGAAAAACTCGACGAGCATCCCCGCCGAGGAAACCAGCACCCGCTTGGAAAGCTCGGGGAATCGCCAGGCGCTCGACGCATCGCAATAGGGTAACGGCAGGATCAACGCAATCAGGATCAGCCCGATCTCCGTGCAACGCCCGCCCATCGCCTTGCACGCCGCGGCGTGTCCCAACTCGTGGATCGCCCGAATCCCCATAAACAGAATGCTCATCCAGACCAAGTTGCGAGGGTCCAGCAGCCCGTTGAACGCACTCCCAAACTCGCGATACTGCGGGATCACCATGAAAAGCGCAGCCGAAATCGTGATCAACCAGATCACAAGCCCGGCCTTCGAGAACACCAAGTTCCAGAATCCCTTGGTCCGCTCCAAAAACGGCTCGGGGTTCACAAGCGGAATGTTCGGGAACACGAACCGCCCCGCCCGCCTGTGGAATCGATCCGAGCGTGCCTGCTCGATCCGCTGCTCAAGCATGTCCGACGACAAAGGCTGGTCACCCACGAGCAGCCCATAGAGCTGAAGCTGCGCGAGCAGATTGATAATCTCGCGCTGGCTCGGAGCCGCATCGCCCAACTGCTCGCAACACGCCTCCCAAGCCTCATCGATCGCGGTGTTGCCATCCAGCAGGCCCAGAAAGAAGTACGCAGGCTCCGAGAGCCGGTAGTAGTGCCCGCCCGCCGGATCCTCGACGATAAACGTGATCCCCGGCCCATACCGCTGGCGGATGACACGCGCGTGCGGGCTCAGCCTCGGGCGCGAATCGATAACCCGATACCACAGGTCGCTGAACGAAGCTTGCACATCGGGCCTGAGCAAGGTCTTACCTCGGTCTCTACCACCAAAGGTTGAATCGAAGTTCGTCCACGATCGGACCAAGGAACGCACGCATGGGCGTGGTCGATCCCGCGTTCAGTCGCACCGTCCCGGTCATGCCGGGGCGCAACCACGCCGGGCGCTCGCCGTCCTCTTCGAGCACGATCGCCTCAACCAGATAGATATTCGCGCCCTCGACAGGCCGGGCAACCGGATTGATCCGCGCCACCTCGACCCCCACACGCTCGTCCGGCAGCGCCTTGGAAACCAGCCAGCCCCGCTGGCCGACCTCGGCCCGGCCGATGTCTCGCTCATCCACCTCGACAACCACGATCAGCGTGTCGGTCACGATCTCAAAGAGCGCCTGCGTGGAATCGACCGGCGCACCCACGTAGTCCTCCAGATCGCCACGGCTGATCGAGCCGTCGATCGGACTGCGCACGTGCGCCTTCTCAATGCTCGCTTCGAGAGTGTCGACCTGCGTCTGCACCTGGGCAATCTTGGTATTCAGCCGAGCGACATCAACCGCCGTTCCTCGCGTCGCCGCGTCATCGCGCTCGGCTTCCAACGCCCCGCGTTGCGATTCCAAATTCAACCGCTCTAACTCAATATCCTCGGTGCTGAGCTTCGCAAGCAACTGCCCCTCAGTGACATCCTCACCCGGGCGCACCAGCACCTCGGCAAGAATCGCCCGAAACGGCGGGATGATCTTGCGATTCACCGCCGCGCGTATCTCCGCGTCCGCCGTCACCCGCGCGGGGATCGGCACAAAGATCGACGCGACAATCACGAGCAGCGCAATGAGCCCGATGAGCTTGCCCAACGTGTGCCGAGGCCCAACCGCCCACGTCGCCAGGTCCCGCGTCCGATCCCGCGTCACCGCAAGCACGCCCCGATCCGCAAGCCGCCTGGTGTACAGCGCAGGCCCGATGAACTCCGCCACAAGCCGCACCAGCGGAATCGATGAAGGCGGGAACGGATCGTCCGCTTCCCGCTCCAAAACCACTACACCAACCAGGTCGCCCTCGACCCGCAAAGGCAAGCTCAAGATGCTGCTCGGCCCAAATGTCTGGCTCAATCGCTCGTGCGCCCGGAGCACACGCTTGCCCCCAGGCTCTGCCGCGATCTCCTCCGGTGCCGGGAAGATCAGCTCAATATCCTGCAGCGCGCACTCTTCCATCGCATCTTCCAGCGCATCCGCAGCCGCGCCCTTGCGATCGATATCCTCCGCGCCCGAAACCGCCGCGAGCCGAATCCGATCGCTGCCCGGCTGGATCATGCCGATCGAAACGCGCGTGCACGCAAACCGGCGCGCAAAGTCGTTGGCCATGATCGAGCCCATGCCCCGCGCCGTCTGCGCCTGCTGGGTCGCATCGATCAACTCAAGCGTCTGGCGGAGCAACGTCTTCTGACGCGTCTCGGCCATCGCCTGCTGACGCCACAAGAACGTCTCAAACGGCGCACTGCTCAAAGAAAGCTGCGTCAACGCCCGCTCGGCGTCCACCTCTTCCCCCGCAGGCATCACAAGCATCGCCGCGCCCTCAACCTTGCCGCTCGCGCTCAATGGCGCAACCAGCACAAGATGAGATTGCCCGGCCCCGTACAGCCCCGACCGATCCGAAATCGTGAGTGTCTCGATCCGCCCCCGATCACCCTCGCCCGCGACCGCCTGAGCCCCCAGACGCTCAAGATTCCCAAGCGCCGTGTCGTCCAGCAGATTCGTGCGCTGCGGCCAGCGCGCAAAGACGCCGGCTCGTCTACTCGACGAGCCGGCGAGATAAATCACGCCCGCCGCGGCCTGCGCCAATCGGCATTGGGTCTCTAACAAGTGCGTGAGCAGCAGACGAAGTTCCTCGGCGGTATTCGTGGGGCCCGCCGGCACTCCTGCCAACTCTCCCCCCACGCTCGCCTCAGATCGCTGCACACTCATTCAGGTACTCAGTCCTGCGCCAGCTTGGGGCCACCCTCTTCACCAGCCGGACGCTGCAACTGGATCTCTCCATTGCGCTCCTCGTACTGGCGGATCACCTGACCCAGGTTGATCGCCAAACGCTTCGCCGCCGACCAGTTCATGATCACCCGGCTGCCCACGTTGAAGACCAGCATCGCCTGGTTGTCCGGACCCTGCATCGGCAGATTCATGCCGAAGTCCAGCACAACCTCGTCCTGCGTCGTCGACGTCCGGATCGTGTTCGCGTAGCAGTTGGTCATCTTCGACTCGTCGATCCGCAGCTGAATCTGACGCTGCTCGCCACCGGCTTCGGGGGTATCGGCCATTTCGTTCCATCCTCTCTTAGCAAAAACACTGTGTTTGGGACCCAAGCTCGTGTCCGAGTCTCGTGAATGGTCCATGTGCGGGACGGGCCAGCCCTTTTGCTTGCCCGTCAATGGTCCCGGCAGCATCGAAACCTTCGCGGTCCCGCCTGCGACCCGGATAAGGACGATAGGCGCTCGCCCGACCCAACCGACATCCATGAAGAGCGAGAAACCCGCAATTCCGGCCGGTCGCGACGCATTCAGGCACCCTTGCAGTGCCCAACGGACTCGTTCGTCTTGAATGAGCCCCAACTCGGCGTCCGGTCGACGCCAATGCGCAAACATCTACGAGCCACATCCCAACCCGGTTGCGACAATCCGAGCCGCGTTCAAGACACTCCTCGCCGTGGGTATCCATGCCCAAAGCCAACATCCTCTCGCTCCATAACAGCTCAGCCAAGGCACTCAGGGCATGACAGAGAGTTGTCCCCAGAGAATTGCAATCCCCGCAAGCTGCAGAAGCTCAAAATCTTGGCATGATCAGCCTTCGACCTGCTAGTCTGATCCGCAAGGAGACCTAACCAATGACCAGCGTTTGCAAGATCATGATTGCCACGGGTTTAGCCGTCAGTGTCGCGGCTGCCCAACCGTCCCATAACGCCAAGCTCCGCAACGGCCTCGATGCCGCGACCAGAGCCACCGAGCCCGGCGAAATGCTCCCCATCGTCATTGTGATGAAAGAGCAGACCCCGCGCGACCAGATCAGCGTCGCCTCCCAGATCGACGACAAGGCCGCCCGTCGCGCCGCGGTCCTCGGCTTGCTCCGCGATACCGCCAACCGCACCCAAGGCGGCGTGCTCGACATGCTCAACCAGGCCCAGCAAAATGGCCTCGTCGGCGAGCACATTCGCCCGATGTTCATCGCCAACATGATCGCCGTCGAAGCAACACCGGCGATGATCGCACAAATCGCCCGACGTGCCGACGTCGACTACATCCACCACGACAAGGTGCTCGGCGAGGAAGTCTTCCCCGTCCAGCCAAGCGATGGCGTGGAGTTCGAAGGTGAAGGTGGGGGAGTCACCGCCGCCATCACGTGCGGTGTCAACAAGATCAACGCTCCGGACGTGTGGAACATGGGCATCACCGGTGAAGGCATCATCGTGGGCATGATCGATACCGGCCTGTGCGCCACCCACCCCGACATCGCCAACAACCTCTGGGTCAACTCGGGCGAGGTCGTCGGCAATGGCATCGACGATGACAACAACGGCTACATCGACGACATCAACGGCTGGGACTTCCGCAACCAGAATAACGACACCCACGATACCAACGGACACGGCACGCACACCTCCGGCACCGTCGCGGGTGACGGCACCAATGGCGAGCAGACCGGTGTCGCTCCAACCGCCAAGATCATGACGCTGCAGTTCTGGAACAACTTCGCCGGCGAGAGCGTCGTTTGGGAATCCATGCAGTATGGCGCCGACAACGGCGCCCACGTGCTCTCTGCCAGCATCGGTTGGCCGCACAGCGTCGGACCCGATCGCGCCATGTGGCGCATGGTCAGTGAGAACACGTTCGCCGCTGGTGTGGTCACTGTCTACGCCGCCGGCAACGAAGGCTGCTGCGGCCCCGACGCCGTCCGCACCCCAGGCGATGTCCCGGACATGATCACCGCCGGTGCAACAGACTGCAACGACAACATCGCCAGCTTCTCCAGCCGCGGTCCGGTCACCTGGGAAAACGTCTCGCCCTACTTTGATTACCCGCTTCCCGATGGCAAGCTCAAGCCCACGGCATCCGCACCAGGGGTCAACACGCTCTCCCTGGCCCACGGCGCTTGCAACGGCTATGCCTCTCTCAGCGGAACCTCGATGGCCACTCCGCACATGGCGGGCACCGTCGCGCTCATGCTCCAGGCCAACCCCGCGCTCGATCACTTTGAGGTCAAGCAGATTCTCAAGGACACCTCGATCGATCTTGGCGCAGGCGGCCCGGACAACACCTTCGGCCACGGCCGCATCGACGCGCTCGCCGCGGTCGAAATGGCAATCTCCATGATCGGCTGTGCTGCCGATCTTGACGGTGACGGCGACGTCGACGCCGACGACTTCTTCGACTATCTCGACGCATTCGCTGCCGATGACCTCGCGGTCTGCGATATGGACGGCGACGGCGATTGCGATGCCGACGACTTCTTCGGCTATCTCGACTTCTTCGCCGCGGGCTGCTAAGCCCATGCGAACCGAAGTGTGATACTCCAAATCGGAGGCCTCGAAGGGGGCCTCCGATTTCTTTCGGTCCCTGTTTAAGATAAAGGAAGCCTCGCTCATGAACCTCTCCCAACTCTGTGTCCTGGCAATCGCGTCAATAGCCGGCACCACCGTCGCTCAGCCCGTGCACCAAGCCCAACTTCGCAACGGCCTGTCAGCCGCGACCAAAGCCGCCGACCCCGCGGAACTGCTGCCCGTGGTCATCGTCCTGCGCGAGCAAACGCCCCAGGCCCAGATCGACGCCGCGGCACGCATCGACGACAAAGCCGCCCGCCGCGCAGCGGTCATAAGCCTCCTGCGCCAGACGGCGCGCAACACCCAAGGCACCCTCCTCGACATCCTGACACAAGCCCAAGACCAAGGCCTCGTCGGCTATCGAATCCGCCCGCTTTGGATCTCCAACATGATCGCCGCGGACGTGTCCCCGGCGCTACTCAACCAGCT
>JAJDDL010000421.1 GCA_029260335.1 Phycisphaerales bacterium
CCACGGCGGGCCAATCACGTCGCCGATCGCGTAGATCCCCGGCAGGTTCGTCTTGTAATCCAAAGGCTTGGCCGGGTTCGCGAAATCGTTCGCCACGTAGTCGGTCTTGATATGACTCTTGACGGTTTCCAGGCCGAGCGAATCGTCGAACAAGCCATCGAAGCGGCCCTGCACGCCGATCGCGAGCAGCACCCGATCGGCCTCGATCGTTTCTTTCTTACTCTCGTCGGGCTTGCCTTCCTTGTTGACCGGCGCGATCGTGACTTTCACACCCGTCTTCGTCTTCTCGACCGCCGTCGTCAGGTGGCTGGTCTTGATATTGAAGCCCTTCTTCTTGTAGAGCTTGGTCATCGCGGCCGAGACCTCAGAGTCCTCGACTGGCACGAGCCGATCGAGCATCTCGACAATCGTGACCTCGGTGCCGAAGGAGTGGTAGAAGTAGCCGAACTCCATGCCGATGGCGCCGGCGCCGACGATGACGAGCTTCTTGGGAAACTCCTGGTTGTACATCGCCTCGCGGGCACCCCAGATCCGGTCGCCGTCGAACTTGGCAAACGGCAGATCACGGGCGACACTCCCGGTCGCGACCATGACATTGTCAGCGGTGATGGTCTCACGGGTCTTGCCGGGGGTCGCCGGGGCGCTGGTGAGTTCTTCCTGGACTTCACAGTCCTGGATCTCGATCCGGCAGGGCTTGCCGTCCTTGGCCGCGGCGACGATCTTGGCACTGGCCTCGAAGTGGGTGACCTTGTTCTTCTTGAGGAGGTAGCCGACGCCGCCGTTGAGTTTGTTGGCGACATCGCGGCTGCGGCCGATGACCTTGGACCAATCGAAATCGATGTTGCCCTGGAGCTTCAATCCCCACGTCTCGCGTTCGTTGAGCTTCTCCATCAGCTCGGCGTTGGTGAGCAGGGCCTTGGACGGGATGCATCCCCAGTTGAGGCAAACCCCGCCGAGCTTGGCCCGCTCGACGCATGCGACCTTCATGCCGAGCTGGGCGGCTCGGATTGCGCCGACATACCCGCCAGGGCCGCTACCGATGACAACGAGATCGAAGTGCTTGTCCGCCACGAATGGGCCTCTCTTTCGTGCTCTGATCGGGGAATCTCAGGAGGGCGGGAGTATAGGACGTGGGCCGCGTCTGGCCGGGGCTCCCTGGCGTGGTCGAGACGCCGATCGTTGGCTGGGCGTGGACCTCATCGATTGGTCCGCGCCACGCCCTGTGGTAGCCTGATGCATCGTGGTGAGGGGGGGCTTGCAAGGCCGAGAGGAATGACGATGCGTTTACAGGCACTGCACCTGTTCATGGACTGCGGCCTTGCCGCCCATGCTCACGCCCAGACCAAGACCTGGGACGGCGAAGCCGGCACGCTCAACTGGAAGGACGACGCGAACTGGGATCCCGACGGCGAGCCGGAGTTGCTCGATGACGTGCTCGTCGCCACTCAGGCAATCCCGACGACCCTGGCTACGGCGTCGCCGACGGCAACGTCGACGCCACCGACTTCTTCTACTTCCTCGATCAGTTCGCCGCCGGCAACCTCGCCGAGGCCGACCTCACCGGCAGCGGCGACCCCGATGATCCCAACTACCTCATCCCCAATGGCGTGATCGACGCGACGGACTTTTTCGTGTATCTGGACTTGTTTGTGCAGGGTTGCAGCTAGCTCATCGCCCCAGAGCGGGCCGGCTTCTTCACATACTCTTCATAGTTCACGCGATCTGCGCGCACGCTTGAGCGCGGCGCCCTATGCCGTGTAAGTGCATCACCCTCAAGAGCATCTAGCCGACGTGTTATCCACCGCGCACTCACCATTTGCTCGTCGCGTCCGTTGCCATCGTGCATTGTCTTGGGAGACTCACTGCACTTCGCTTGCGCCTGGCAGACCTAGCGCAAACTGCACACTCTGTTTGTTGATTCTCCGCTCGCATGCTTGTTTACTTGCGTCATCTCGTTGGGTGATTCCGAATCTCACAAAGCCAGGAGCAGAGCATGTTTAGTCGTCGAACGCGACCGATCTCAGGAGCATTCACGTTGATCGAGTTGCTCGTTGTAATTGCGATCATCGCGGTCATCATTTCAATCCTCTTGCCATCGCTCGCGGGCGCACGCAAGGAGGCACAGGCCATCAAAGTCGCCGCGTCGATTCGCTCGGTGGGCCAGGGTGTGACCCAATACACGACGGGCAAGCAGGACATGTTCCCGCCCTCGTACGTCTACGGCCGAAGCGAAGACGGACTCGATTGGCGGAAAGAAGATCAGCGCACGTCGAATCCGACACCGGCCAACGGCTATGTGCACTGGTCTCAAGCCCTCTTCGAAGGCGGCCTCACGCCCGAAGATGCATTCGCCTCCCCGGTCGCCACCAATGGCGGCGCGCCAAGAACCAACCCGGGCCAAAGGCAAGACAACTGGGAACCTGGACAGGTCAATGACCTTGGGCAGACCGGCCCGGCGGATCGACCCATCGACCGCCAAGTATCCAGAATTGCGTTTGGCGGCAACGCCGCGATTTTCCCCCGAAACAAGTTCAACACAAGCGATCAGCGCCAGAACCGGCTGGTGCGAGGCAGCGCGATCGACTCCTCGGCCAAGGGTGCCTCCGGGGTCATCCTCGCCACCGAGTTCTATGACAATGGCGACGGCTGGACCAGCCTCTCAGACAGCAGAGTTGGCGGCGAGAACCTGATCAAGAGTCACCGACCGATCACGCCATTCCTTGGTCGCAGTTCCGGTCTCGATGTCTTTAACGAACGAGATCGCCTGGGCATCGCGAGCTTCATCTACCCACACGTCGACCAGCTCCGAACCAAGGGCCAACTCGAGCGAGACGGCGGCCGCGACTTGCTCGGCAACGGCGCCGAGACAAACCTCGACGCCGTCGGTCGCCAGCACAAGGGCGACACCGCGCACTTTGTGTTCGTCGATGGACATGTCGGTCGCATGAAGGTCCAGCAGACGGTCAAGGACCGCCTCTGGGGTGACCGGTTCTGGAGCATCTCGGGCAACACCGATGTGGACCTGAGGATCAACCAAGACTGACGCTTGAGAGAGATAGGTGAGAGAACAGAGCAGTGAGAGCACGCCGGAAACGGCTGCACTCGCATTCGCAACCGAACGCCAACGGATAGGCGAGCCAACGCCGCGAGCTGTGCCTTGCGGCCGCGCGATAGGTCCGCGCGAATCACAGCAGATGGACCCGGCGAGTGTTCGCCGGTGAGTGAAACGAAAACTAGTCAGAAACACAGAAAGAGGAGTTTGCAGAGATGAACAATCGCATGTTGAGCTTTGTGGCGATGGGCCTGGCCGGCGGTGCCGCGTCCGTGGCCTGTGCACAGCCCTATCTGATCAACGGATCGGGCGCAACGCTGATGGAGAACTTTTTCAACTCGCCTGCAGCCACCAACGACCTGATCGATGCCGACGGCGACGGCCAGATCGCCATCCTTGGCGACCAGCTCTCCCCCACCGCCTGCAGCAACTTGTTCGGCAACAACCACTGGGCCGTCACCTACCGCGTCGTCGGCTCGGGCAACGGGTTTGCCGAACTCCGCGACTGGGGCTTCACCTTCAACACCAACATCGACGGTGACAGCAACAACGGCACCCTGAACTGCGACTTCAGCGATTCCTCCATCATTAACCGCCAGGAGTTCTGCGCCGACGGCGTCATCAGCAACTGCGGTGAGCCTCTCACCGCCGGCGGCAACCCCGTCCGCGTCGATATCGCTAGCGCCCTCGGCGGCGACTACTCGGCGACCCTCGACACCAGCGACAACAGCGGTATCCAGATCGACTTCGCTGCCATCGACGTCCCCGTGAGCTGGTTCGTGCTCCAGAACGGAGGCCAGCCCTTGCTCAACAACGTGCCGGGTGAAGCCGGCTACGGCAACAACGAGCGTCTCGCCATCGAGAAAGACGGCAGCGCCTTCACGAGCCGTAGCAACAAGCTCAAGGCTCTCGACGGCCTGAACGGCGCCGTCAACACGAATGTCGGCGAGGCCGACGACCGCACCGTCTTCGACTACAGCATCGCCCTCGTGCCCGTCGCCGCCATGACCAACTTCGGGACCGGCCACATGGAGATCGACACGAGCGACCTGCGCCACCTCACCGCGACCGGACGCCTGATGAGCGGCGAGAACCTGATGAAGGTCACGCGTGACTCCGGTTCGGGCACCCGCAACGCCTTCATGAACGGCATCTGCCTTGACCCGAGCTGGGGCGCAGGCGAGAACATCGGCGAGCGCACCGTCTCGAGCAGCAACGACCTCATCGGCCCCGACTTCCAGCCCTCCAACAAGGGCGGCTCCAGCCGCGTCGAGGGAACGACCCGCAACCACAGGCTTGCGGTCGGCCACACCGGTGCAGAGCGCGGCTTCGGTCGCGGCTGGCTCATCGACGGCGACGCCGAGCTCCTCGCCGTCCGCTCGGATATCCGCGGCGGCACCGAGTTCATTCGCCCGACCCTCGAAGCCGTGCTCGACGGCGGCGCCGACGGCTACAACATCACCGGCCCGGGCGTCATCAGCACCCTCGGCGACGCACGCAGCGCCCCCGCGAGCGATGGTGGCCTGGGTTGGCTCGAGCCCTTCGTCGACAACAACGGCAACGGCGTCTACGACCTTGGCACCGACGACTTCATCGACATCAACGGCAGCGGCGTCCGCGACGCCGTCGAAACCCGCCCCGGCGATCTCAACCCCGCCATGCGCAACCCAGACGCCGCCGCGTTCGTCAACAACATCCTCCGCTCGGTCCAGGCCTTCAACGCCAATCCGCCGTCGGACACCAACTTCTTCACCCCCGGCGAGTGGATCGCGCTGAACTTCGTCTCCACCGCGGCCGCGATCAACTCCCCGGAGATCAACCCCGATCCCGATGACGATTGCATCCCCCTGATCCCCAACCCCGAGTTCAACCAGGACGTGCAGGACTTCTTGAACGACAACCCCAACCTCTCGGTGTTCAGCGATCCCGCCTTCGCGAGCTTTAACATGACCAGCGCCGGGCTCGTGCCCGTCCGCACCGCCGGCATCGACTACAACGATGGCGCGGGAGGTGACAACTACATCAACCAGGGTGGCAGCACCGTCAGCTACGGCAGCCTGCTCAACATGCGGAACCTCATCGCCGGCGACTTCGACGGCGACGCCGAGCTCCTCGCCGTCCGCTCGGATATCCGCGGCGGCACCGAGTTC
>JAJDDL010000422.1 GCA_029260335.1 Phycisphaerales bacterium
GCGATGACCGACTCGATCCCATTGTCCCGCGCGTCTTCGGAGGAGTACATCTCGCTCGAGCCGATTATCTCACCGTTGCCCGCCTTGAGCACGAAGTAAGGCTTGCCGTTCGAAGACTCGCGCCGATCGAAGCGATCAGGGTTCTTTGCGTTCTCCTGCACCGATCGGATGCCATTCTCGGCACTGGCCTTGGCCTTGTAACGCTCACTCGTCAGGATGATCTCGTGGTTGCCCGCCTTGAGATTGAACACAAACTGATCGCCGCTTGGCTTGAGCTCGAACTTACCTGGCATGATTTCCTCTCCTTTATAATTGAGTCAAGGCCGACTCACCACAGCCGGCCTTGACCGTCGGGCAGTGTAATACAACCGAAGAGTGGTTTGTGGCCATTTGAGCTCGCGTTACACGCTTCACACAATATTTGATGGGGTGTTTCCGGGTGCGTGTTTTCGGGTGCGTGCTTTGCAGATGCCGTACGCCTCCGCCATGCGCGGCGAGGGACGGCCAAAGCTGACACAGATTCTGGCGAACTCTGGCCACCTTCCAAGCGATATGCCCCGGGCACCGCCCCTCACAGCGCGTCCAACGTAGCGAGTATTGGCACACATCTTGCAATGCTCCCGGCCACCGAGGCGGAACGCCGCCTCTGTCAATCTCAAGACCCGAGTGGACGTTCATCGCCCACTCCCTGGCAAAGGAGCTTGCCATGTCCCGTGCGTTCCTCACGTATGCAATCTCGCTGGCCGGTTGCACCGCACTCGCCCAAGCTCAGCCGCCCTTGTTGCACATCACCGACATGGAAACGACCCTCGAGGATCAGTTCCCCGGCAACGAGTTCCTTAGCAGCCAATGCCGGGGCCTGAACCAGAACGGCGACGCAATCGGCGAAGTCGGCCTCGACAATGGCCGCCAGCAGGCGTGGATCTTCACGTTCGAGCACGGGCTCGTCGTCCTGCCGACCACGTCCGGGCACCACAGCATGCAGGCGCTCGATATCACCGATCGCGACACCAACGGCGAGGTGATCATCGTCGGCGGATCCGTCCACGGCGTGCACGACTACGCCATCAACGCAGCCCTCTGGCGATTCTCCACCGTCACAGGCCAGGTCCTCGAGACGCGCGATGTCGGCAATCTGACGGGCATGGACGAAGGACGCCTGCTCGCCGTCAACAACAACGGCATCGCACTGGGTTCCCAAGGCGAGAACACTTGGCAAGGCCTGAGCAAGTATGACATCGCCTCGGACTCACTCGTGGAGTTCGACTTCCCTGCGCGTCCGGCGGACATGAACGACGCCGGGCAGGTCGTGGGCGGGCGGTACCTGGGTGACATCGACGGCAACGCGGCGGCGCTGGGATTGCCGCCGGACTGCACAAGCCTGACGCTGACCGGGATCAACGAACAAGGCTGGCTCGTCGGAAGATCCGGACGGCCCTACTCCGACGGGAACGGCAGGTCGCTGGCCAGTTGGGTCCGCCGAACCGACTCCGGATGGCACGTACCAGACCCCGGCAGCCCCTGGGACACAGGCTTCGCCATCAACAACGCAGGCGACATCACCATCGGCTATGGCCCAGGCTGGGACGGCGGGCTCTACATCGCCGACACAGGCCAAGAACACTGGATCAACTCGCTCCTGCCCGATGAAGTCCAGTTCCGCTACTCCGTCGACTACGCCTACGGCATCAACGACAACATGCAAATCGCCGCGGCCTCTCACCACGCCGTGCTCCTCACGCCCACCGGCCGCATGATCATCCCGGGCGATGTCAATGGCGACGTCGCGGTCAACCACGACGATCACTGCGCGTGGACCGCAGACCCCATCGACCTCGACGGCGATGGCGATGCCGACGCAGACGACGAGCTCTGGCTCATCGACCGCCTCGCGGTCTTCGGCTTCATCGTCCAGGACTGCAATCAGAACGGCGTCAACGACCATTGCGATATCACAAGCGGCATCAGCAACGATTGCAACCAAAACGACATCCCCGATGAATGCGAGCCCGATTGCGATAGCGACGGCATCCCCGACAGCTGTGAATCCGACTGCAACGGCAACGGCATCCCCGATGAGTGTGACATCGCCGACGGGGTCAGCGAGGACTGCAACAACAACGGCATCCCCGATGAGTGCGACGGCGCCGAGACAATCGAAGGCGGCGTCGTGTACGACCCGCCCCAACTGCTCCACACCGACGTCTACTTCACCGACACGATCCTCATGACCAACCCCGGCACGATCGCCGACGTCGACTTCACCCTCAAGGACAACTTCCGGGTCGGGACCACGACCGTCAAGCTCACCCACGCCGGCGTGACCGTAACGCTCATCGATCGTCCGGGCGCAACCCAACGCGACCCCAACGGATTCGTCAACCTGAGCTACGACATCACGCTCGACGACCAGGGCACCGGGCCCAACATCCAGACCGTGGGCGAGGACTGCTGCAACTTCGAGACAATCGAGTCTCCCCCTTCATACCTGCCGAACGAGCCACTGAGCGCGTTCAACGGCTTGCCCAGAGAGGGCGAGTGGAAGTTCGAGTTCATCGGCGGCTACGCCCAGACCTTCGATCCCAAGCTCTTTCACTGGAGCGTGCTCGTGACCGACGAAGCGGTCGACCCGGGCGTGTGCTGCGGTGCCGATATCGACGGCGATGGCGACGCCGACGCCGACGACTTCTTCGACTACCTCGACGCGTTCGCCGCAGACAACCTACCGGTCTGCGATATCACCGGCGACGGCGATTGCGACGCCGACGACTTCTTCGCCTTCCTCGACCTATTCGCCGCGGGGTGCTAGCCCGCACACCCGCGACGGGAGTCCGCTAGCGCGGGCTCTCGTCTTTCTCTGACTCCCAAGGATGCGGCCGAGCGGCTCGTTCCGCAGTCCGCATGTAGAATCGTCCCATGGATTGCGAAGAACTTGCGACGTGGTGGGATGAGGCCTTTGCGCAGACCGTGTGGTCGGCCGCGTGGGGCCGGGCGATCGAGGGATTGACCGCCGAGCACGCCGCGTGGCGGCCTGCGCCCGGACGGCATTCCATCTGGGAGATCGTCAACCACATGAGCCATTGGCACGAGTACTTCGTGCATCGAGCCGAGGGCGGTGCCCCGGCAGAAGAAGCCGCCCTCGATCAACTGAACTGGCAGAGGATCGAAGACGTGAACGACGAAGCGTGGCGAGCGGCTGTGGCAAGGTTCAACGCCAGCCACGCCCTCGTAAGCAAAACGATGCGCAAAGGCACAACGCCGCCCAAGCCCGAGTTGGACCTGCGCTACCTGCTCCTCCACGACAGCTACCACATCGGGCAAGTGATGTTCATCCGCTCGCTCCTGGCCCTGAAACCCTTGGAGTCGTAGCCCCCAAGACACAAGAGCGGCAGCCCCTCCTTGCGTAGAGTCTCTGGATGCAGCTTCGACTACTAGCCATCCTGATCGCCACGTTCGTGGCAGGATTGGTCGCCTACCTCGCCTTTTCCGGCACAACGACATCCCAAATACCGCTTGTATTCCTCATCCTCGCCGGAGTGGGAGTCCTGCTCATCGTGTTCATCATGATGGCCGTCCTGAGATCAAAACACCAAAGCACTCCCGGCGGACCAGGAACCGCCCAAGCCCTTGCCACCGAACTGGGATACGACTACGTTCGCACGCCCGACAAGAGCATTCGTACACGCTTCTCGCATCTCCCGGAGATCAAGAACTACGCGGGACACAAACACGTTCTCTCAGGCGATCTGGACGGCAGGCAACTCACCTTCTTCAACCACACCTACATCATCCCCGCCGGGCAAGTGATCATCCCCGTCACGCACTGCGTCTACGCCTGCCAAGCCCCAAACTGGCCAACCCTGAGCGTAAAACCGCGAAGCCCGTGGAGCCGATTCTTCAAACGCACAAGCGGAATTGTCCTGGAGAACAGCGCATTCAACGCCGCGTTCAAAGTGACTTGCACCGACGAGGCCTTTGCCGTCACCCTGCTCTCACCCGAAATGCAAGAGTTCATGCTCGAAAAGCAATCCGGCATGACCTGGCGCATCGGAACAAACATGGTCTGCATGGTCTACACCGGCACCCTCAAGCTACCCCGCGTACCTCAGTCGCTGGACCGCATGCGCCGCTTCTGGTCGCTCATCCCAGACGAGTTGGAAGCTTGGTAATGGTCCCCGTGGACCCAATCCGCCCAGAACGCCTACCCAAATACCGGCAACGGCGCAAGGTCAGGCTCAATGAACGTCGTCTTCGCGTCCGGATGGACCCGCCGATCCGGCGAGTAGAACAACCGTAAGATGTGCTTACTCAAAAGCTGCGGATGCATATCACAAAATGAACCGGCGTCGGTGACCGGATGGCTCGTCGCATAAGCACGCCTCACGGCGTCGACAATGCGAACAAAGGCAACCGTCGTGGTCTCGTTGTACCCACTCAGCGGCCCCTCCGGCACGCCGTGGTGCGCGTTGAAAACCTTGATCCCCGAGCGAATCCGCTCAAGCGCATCATCAAGGCCCAACCGCTCCAGATAGACGTATGTGAGCCGCACATGCGCCCGATGCGTCCAAGCCTCGGCAGGCAGAGTAAGCGACTCAAACTGGCCAACAAACTCGTCATCGGTCATGGCACGCTCCAAGAGCCCGCGAAACCGAGTGTATGGACGAGAGATTGCCTGGATGCGGGGCGGCGTGATTGAACGAGACAAACGAGCCAAACCGGACGTGCCACTGACCAATCCGGTGGTCTGTGCATCACGGCAAGTAACTTCAGGACCCCACACTGGCCATCCGATTGGTCAGTGGCACGGTTATTAATCAATGCCACCTGCCGGTGCTCAACTATCTGCAAAGCCTCGCCGAAGGACTTCCTGACGAGCGACCTTCTTCTGGATCGCAGACAACGACAGGTCGTCGTTGATGCGCTGAAGCACCCGCGAAGCATCGGAAGACTCAGA
>JAJDDL010000423.1 GCA_029260335.1 Phycisphaerales bacterium
CCGATGACCACCAGGCTGAACATCGCCATGCGATTGCGCCGGAACTTGCCCACGCCACGGGATGCAAAGAACCGTTTCATCACGAGAGCCTCACTCTCGGATCAACCAGCGCGTAGAGCACGTCGGTCAGGATAACCGTGATGATCACAAACGCGGCAAAGACCGACACGGTCGCCTGCACAACCGGAAAGTCCTTGGAGTTGATCGCATCAATCATCGTGCGGCCCATGCCGGGAATCGAGAAGTAGTACTCGACCAGGATCGACCCGCCGATCAGGAACGGCAGTGAGATCATCACTCGCGTCACGATCGGGATCAGCGCGTTCTTGAGCATGTGCACGAACATGATCTTCTTGGAACTTGCGCCCTTGGCCAGCGCCGTCGTGATGTAGTCCCGCGTGCACTCCTCGACCATGACCGCGCGATAGAAACGCGTGTCGTAGCCCATCGCGACGACCACGCCGATGATCACCGGGAGCATGCAGTACTTGACCCAGTTCATGGGATTCAAGAGCCCAGCAGAACTCTCACCCTCAAGTGGTCCGATGACCGGCTCGTAGCCCTGGATCTCAAAGGGCAGCACGCCCATCTCCTGGCTTAGCACCGACGCCCCGAAGTATTGCCCGATGATGATGTAGACCAGATAGCTCACGCTCATCCCGAGCACCGCCAGGATCATCAGACCTCGATCCAGCCATCGCCCGCGGTTGAACGAACAGACCAGGCCAATCGCAATCGAGATCGTCGCGGTGATCGCAAGCGAGGGCAGCGTGATCATCAGCGTCGGGGGGATCGCCTTGCGGATCATCTCACCCACGGGCACGCTCTGGTCCCAGCTGCGCTGCTCAAAGCTGAGCGTGAGCACGTCCTTGACCAGGATGTAGTACTGGGTCAGGAACGGCTTGTCCAAACCCATGTCCGTGCGGATGAGCTCGATCTGCTCGGGCGTTGGATTCTTGCCGAGCTTGACCATGATCGCCGAGTCGACATTGACCCGGAGCATGAGCATCACGACCAGCAAGATCGAGAGGTAGAGCGGGATGTAGTACAGCACACGCCGTACGAGATAGGCCCACATTGCCGGTCAGGTCCTCCGAACGAATGGCACGACTGAGGGGAGTTGTATTACCGCCGCTTCGAATCGTCCACGTCCAGGAACTTAAACCAGGAGTAGTAGCGTTCGGTCGGACGGCAGTTCAAGAGCCACTCGTTGATGGTGTAGTGCCGCTCACGGGCCATCGACCCGATATAAGGCACGTCCTCCAGGAGCATGTCCCGCATCTGCTCGTAGATCGCTGTCCGCTCTTCGCCCGGACTCATGGTCAGAATCCGCTCGTACAGGGCGTCGTACTCGGCCCTCTTGTAGTTGTAGTGGTTGGCCCCTGGCGCCTCGTTGGGGCCATAAAACAGCGCAAGGTTGTTCTCACCATCGGGGTAATCACTGCTCCAGGCGAAGCTGAAGATCGGCGCGTTCTTCTTGTTGACCGACTCGATAAGCGTCGAGAAATCAACCAGTTGGACATCCAGCCGCACGCCGATGCGCGCTAACTGCCGTTCCATGAGTTCGGTCTGCTCGGGAGAGTTTCCACCCCGGTTCGCCAGGTACTTGATCGGCGCGAGCCCCTCGCCATTGGGGTAGCCGGCTTCGTTCATCTTCTGACGGGCAAGAGCGAGGTTCGGCCCTTGATACGCGCCCGCGGCTCGTCCATCCTCGGGATGGCCATCCAGCCCGGGGGGGATTGGACCGTCGTACACGACGTTGAGACCGGAATAGAACGTCTCATTGAACTCATTGAGATCCATAGCCAAGCTGATCGCCTGACGGAGTGCCTTGGCCTTCTCGCCGTACCCACCCACGACCGGATCTTCCATGTTGAACCCGCGGAAGATGAAGTCCAGCAGGCGGTCTGAGTGCCCCGAAACGCCCCGAGCGCTCTGGTCAGGAAGCAACTCCTTGGTCCGCTTGTCAAAGGCCTGGGGGAAGAACTCGTCGGGCACCTGGGTGTAGCCAATGTTGCCCGCCTGGAACTCAAGCCACATCGGCTGGTCCTGGGGGAACATCATAAACTCCAGGCGATCCACAAACGGCACTTGCTTGCCCGCCGGCCTGTGCAGCCGCCGACGACGATCCTCGGAACTCCACTCATCTCGAGCGGGGTAGTACACGTCGTGATACTTCGGATTGGCAACCAGAGCCATGTCCTTCTTGGGCGTCCAGGACTCGAACACAAACGGGCCGGTGCCGACAGGATGGCGGAAGAAATCGTCCCCGAACGTATCCACAGCTTCATGAGCGACAATCGACGTCTGGAACATCCCCAGGACGTAGTTGAAGCGATAGACCGGCTGGGTCAGTTCAATCTCAAACTCAAGATCGCTGATCTTGCGAAAGCCCTCAACCGGGGCGCTGTAATCGAACTCAGCCGCGGCATTCTGCTCGTCCTTGAACTCATTGAAGCCCAGGATGGTGTCCTTCACGAGCCACCAGTTCTCAAGCTCATATTCCTCGTCGGCGAGCCGCTTGAGCGAATAGAACACGTCGTCGGCCGTGATTGCGCGGGTCCGCGAGCCGTCGAAGATCGGCTCCTTGGCGAACTCATTCGGGTACGTGTAGGGGTCGTAGAACAGCACGCCAGGCTTGAGGTGGAAATGCCACGTCTTGCCGTTGTCGGGGCTCGTGGGCATCTCCGTCAAGAGCAGCGGCTCATACTTCAGCGGATCGGTGTACTTGTTGGTCAGCAGGGTCTCATAGATCTGCACGCACGCCATGTTGTCGTAGGTGGTGGAGCCTTCGACCGGGTCCAGGCTCTTGGGCCCGTCAGTCCGGATCGGCAACTGGAGCACCTTCTGGGCCATTGCCGGGGCTGCCAGCACCGAGCACAGAACCCCACTGATGATCAACGAGTGTCCGATCCGTCGCATACCGATCCTCCTGTATTCTGCCCTGCCAAGCCAGGGCTCGCCAACCAATGTCGCCTGGCGGCATTCCCGCGTGCCTCGCGAGATCGCGATGGTAGCGGCATGCCCTCGCGGACGCCAAACAACGCCCCAAGAGCCAACCGAATCCAGCCAGCCACTATTCATAGGGCCATGGAAACCCCTGGTTTCGGATCTGCCGGTCCAAACTCGACAGAATCCCTTACGCACGGATCTGGGGTATGTTGTGGCGATGCCAAAGTCTTTGCCCTCTGCCGTTATGCTCTGCCTGTCGGTTGGCTCCCTGGTCGGGTGCTCGAGCAATCCCGCGGGCCCTTCGATAAGCCATGTCGTGCTCATCTCGCTCCAGGACCAGAGCGAAGCCGAGGCCTTGCTCGCCGATTGCGATCGGCTGCTGGTGCCCATCCCGAGCGTGACGACCTACGCCGCCGGCGACCACATCGACACCGGTCGCGGCACGGTCCAGAGCGACTACGACGTGGGCCTGGTGATCGGATTCGACTCCCCTGAGGGGTACGCCACCTACGTGGACCATCCCCGGCATGTCGAACTCGTCGAAACATGGGGGCCCAAGTTCTCGTCGATTCGGGTGTATGACATCCACGACCCGCAGTAGTTCATCCACCATCCACCCCCAATCTGCAAGGCGACACCATCGATTCGACCTGAGCGATGCCGTTGTCGCCCATGCTTCGTTTCGCCGGTGTATCCTGCTCGCACATGAGCACGATCACGCCGGCACGGACGCCAGCGCTGACCAAAGGCCTTGTCTCCTTTGGCGGTTGCGACTACCTGGGACTCTCCAAGAGACCCGAGGTCATCGAAGCGCTGCGAACACACGCTCTCGAACACGGCGTGAGTTCCTCGGCTTCACGCACGACCACCGGAAATCGCCCCCCCCACGACAGCCTGGAACGCACGATCGCAAACTTTGTGCGCACAGACGCGGCCATCCTGCTCCCCGAGGGCTACATGGCAAACCTCGCGCTGTGCCAATCCCTTGTGCGAACACATCCGATCGCACTCATCGACGAACGCGCACATTCCAGCGTGCACAACGCGGCATTCGCAGCCGACATGAAGGTGCAGACCTTCTCCCACATGGATCCGAGTGCCGCGCGTGTCTTGATCGAATCGCATCGAGAGCCAGTCGCCATCATGACCGACGGTGTCTTCACAGCCGACGGGTCAGTCGCTCCCAGCCATGCCTTGCTAATGGCACTGCGCCCCACCGATCGCCTTGTGCTCGATGACTGCCACGCCCTCGGCGTCCTCGGTGCCCAGGGCCGAGGATCGTGCGAGCACTGGAAAATGGACGATCCCCGCATCATCGTCACCAGCACCCTCGCCAAGGGCCTGGGCTGCTACGGCGGATTCGTCGCGGGCACACGAGACCTTGTGGAGAGCATCTCATCCTACAGCTCGGCGTACATCTGCACGACGCCTATCCCGCCGGCGGTCGCCTGCGCAAGCGAGCGGGCGTTGCAACTGGTGTTGGAAGAGCCATCGCTGATCGCTCGCTTAGCCGAGCGATCCGAGCAACTCATCGGTGGGCTTGTTCGACTCGGGTTTACGCAACCGCGCACGACTGCGACCCCGATCGCGGCGATTGCGCTGGAAGATTCCAGAATGGACGCCCTCGCTGCTCGGCTTGCAGAGCGTGGTCTTGATGTGCCGCTCATCCGTTATCCGGGCGGGCCGGCACCCCGCTATTTCCGTGTTTCGGTTTCTGCGAACCACACCGCAGGCCAAATCGATAATCTGCTCGCTTGCCTGGAAGCCGAGGTCAGCGTCGCTCGATCGTGATCTTCTTTCGAACGCTCAAGCCGAGACGGTGGTGAGCCCCACGCCATCCAGCAGCGGCTTCCACCGGCGTTGCTTGCTTGAGGCCAGCGCGTGCTGAGCACCGCTGTACCACCAACAGGTCTCGACCGCGACCGCAAGATCCGCCGCCAGCTCAGCGAGCTGACGATCGGTGAAATCGATCAAGGGCGTCAGGATCCGGATATCCGAAGCCGAGTCGCTCCCGGCGTCGAGCAATGCGAGCCGGGCACAAAACAGAGCCCGATCCATGCGTTCCGCGATGTCGTCGAGATCGGGCCATTCGTCGGCTTCGGTACCGCCCGGCTGGATGGCCCAGGTAACGGTCTGGACGCCAATTGCCAGGGCCTGTGCCGCACATTCGAGCAGCAGCCGGGTCTCGCGCTGAGAAGGCGTCTCTGGAGACTCCGCTTCGGCTCTGACGGGCGATTCGCCAAACGAGAGCCCGAGCAGCGTCGAGATCGCTCGCATGGAGTTTCGGCGGGCCTCGTCGGTCTCATCGCCGGTGGGCACAAACCACGCGATCGTGGTCGGTGGCTCGCTTCGGGTCTCGGCTTTCTTGGCTGCTTGGGTGCAAGCCACGAGGCTCGAGAGCCCGCCATCGCAGATAATCAGTACATCGCCGTCCTGGCTCATGGGCACATGATACCGGGGTGCGGTCGTCGGCGCTGGACCGACATCAAGGCTGAAGAGATTCAGATTGTGCCAAGGGAGGCTTGCCGTGGATCAGAACACCATCGACGAAATCTCAAGTGCCTTGCGAGATGCTCGCTCCGTGGTGGTGATCACCGGCGCGGGCGTAAGTGCCGAGAGCGAGATTCCGACATTTCGCGATGCAATGGAAGGACTGTGGAAGAGCTTTGATCCGATGAAACTTGCGACGCCTGAGGCCTTCGATGCTGATCCAGAAATGGTGACGCGTTGGTACGATTTTCGGCGGACCATGTGCCTAGAGGCGATTCCCAACCCTGGCCACATCGCGTTGGCTCGGATGCAAGACGAGATCGAATCGCGAGGCGGCTCGTTCACGCTGCTCACGCAGAACGTGGATCGTCTGCACCAACGGGCCGGCAGCCGGGACGTGGTCGAGTTGCATGGCTCGATCATGGTGTGGCGGTGTGTAGAGACCGGACGCCAGCACGTAGACCTGCCGGCACCGTTCAAGGAGTTCCCGCCCAGGACATCCGAGGGAACGATGCTGCGCCCGGATGTCGTTTGGTTTGGTGAATCCCTGCCCGAGGCGGCGCTTGATCGGGCGTTTGAAGCCTCCAGCGCGTGCGATATGTTCTTTTCTGTGGGCACCAGTGCCGTGGTCTATCCCGCGGCGGGGTTCGTTGATCTTGCTCGCCAGTGCGGAGCAAAGACTGTCGAGGTGAATCGGGACGAGACCGCAATCAGCGGGGGCGTGGATTGGCCGCTCCGGGGGGCATCGGGGGAAGCTCTGCCACGACTAGTTTCCTTCGCGTTTGATCAGGATGAAGTCCGAGAGGAGGGCTCGGCCTTTGAATGAGAAAAACGGGCCAAGTGGCCCGTTGATAGGTGAGTTGTGTGAAAGCTATTCAGGACGCGGGAGCACTAGCACCGACAGATCCCAAAGTTAAACCTGCCCGAGGTATACTTGCCGTCAAGCACAATGAAGAACTGGAAGCCTGGGTCTCTGGCTATTCCAAACCGCTCCATGCCATTAGTTCCATGTTGATCGATTGTGTACATCAGGTTGCCATCGCCGTCGAAGAGTCTCATCCGCCCGTCGAGACCATCGAAGTTGTGCATCTCGAACCCGGTGATGGACTCCTCAGCTGTGTAAGAGAACAGGTATCGCTGGTGGGGCCCGCTGATAGTGCGTGCGGTGAATGTGTTGTTGCCCACTACAATCGCTTCGTCGATCGATATCCCATCGATCGTGCCGGTGGGGCCGGCAACCGAGAGCGTCGTCAGGCCTGATGAACCACTGCCGAGCACGGCGTCAAATCCAATGACGATGCCCTGGTTGGCGGCCAACGAGAGTTGGATCACCGATGGGCCGTCGGTCAGTTCGGTGTTGATTGAACGTTTCAACTCAAATCCAGTGTCGTCGTAGATCGTAAACCGGCCGACGAAGCCGGCGTCAATCGAGATCGTATATTCTCCTGCATCGCGGCTCACAAACTGCACAGCGTCCGCTTGTTCGAGACTCAATGCCACGAGCGCGGACCCACGGTTGCTCACATCGAGTGAGAATGCGTCAATGGCACTCAGGCTCTGCCCTTCGATGTTGGGGACGCCAGTATTTTCGGAGGTGACCATGTAATACGTGGCACCGGCATTGACACTCTGGGTTGTAATCTCCGGCTGGCCCCGTCCGTTGCGATCCAAGTTGAGGATCAAGTCGCCTGTGCTGTCAAACAACTGGAGCACCGCATTCTGATCGTCGTAGGACCGGATGTCCAGCAGAAGATCGCCCGCGTCGTCTGGTGTAAGCGTGTAGAGTTGGTTTCCCAACAGGCGGTCAAAGCCGATCGCGTTTGAGTTCAGTGCTTCATTAGGCAGGAGTGCCAGGGGCCCTCCGGGGGGAGCGGCGGTCAGCAC
>JAJDDL010000424.1 GCA_029260335.1 Phycisphaerales bacterium
ACCGGCTCCCGACCCACCAAGACTCTCGCCACCTCCGCATCACCTACAAAAGAGGCCCTGGCGCAAGCCTGGGCTCCTTCCCCTGCCTAAGCAAAGATCCGAGTTCGGCTCCCATCGCGCCCAACGCACCCCCCAAAAACACAAAGAGCCCAGGCTCGCGCCAGGGCCTCCTATCCAAACATCAAACCCAACCCTCACGCCGCCTTCGAAACCCCACTCACCACCATCGAACGCACGACCTTGTCGCGCCCCGAGTTCTTGGCCTGGTACAGGTTTCGATCCGCCTGGTGCAACCAAGCCTGCGCATCGGTATGCAGCGTCCCATCAGACCCCACAAGCCCGATCGACACTGTCACTCGCCGCTCGGGATGCAAGGGCCAGATGATCTCACCCAACCCCTGGCGAATGCGATCACAAAGATGGTTCGCGTCTTCAGGCGAACTGTCGGGCATGATCAGGCAGAACTCCTCGCCGCCATAGCGGCACGCAAGATCCGACGCCCGAATCTCCCGCCGAAGCACGCGAGCAATCCCCCGCAACACCGCATCCCCCGCCGGGTGCCCATACGTGTCGTTGATGCTCTTGAACCGATCGGCGTCAAAGATCGCCAGCGAAAGCTGGTGCCCATGCCGCTGACACCGCGCAACTTCCTCGCGCCAACGAGAGTCAAAGTGCGCCCGGTTGAACAGCCCCGTGAGCCCATCGATCTGTGCCCGTTGAGAAAGCATCTGGAGCAGCACGCTCAGGCGAACCGCCGAGCGCATCCGCACGCGAAGCTCAACAAGGTCAAACGGCTTGCAGATATAGTCGGTCGCACCGAGGTCAAAGGCCGTCACCTTGTCCTGCCGGCTCTGCATCGCAGACAACGCCATCACCGGGATGTGCATCGTCGACGGGTCGTCCTTCAACTCGCGCAAAACCTCAAACCCATCCATGCCCTGCATGTCCAGGTCGAGCAGGATTACCGCCGGCTTCTTCTCCTTCGCCGACGCGATGCCTTCTGCGCCCCCCTGCTCTCCAATAAGCGAGAACTCCTCACCCTTCAAGCGCGCCGACAGCAGTCGATACACATCGATCGAATCATCGATCACCAGGACCACCTGGCTGACCTCACCGAACTGATCGACCTCGCTATTCACCTACGCCTACTCCACCACGCATTACGCGCTGACCTGCTACTACTCTTCCTCCACAAACGTCGCCCGCCTGCAGAGCCCGATCAACTCCTCGAATCGCACGCGGATCTCGCTCGACTGCCTATCGGCCTTCTCCTCGATCGCACGCTGGATCGAACTCTCCAACGCCGCCGCTCGCTCGGAGATCTCTCCAAATCCCGACCGCTCACCGTGCGACTGCAGTTCCTCCGACGCCCGAAGCAAGGGCCCATCCGCACCCGACTCCCAGGCCTCGCGAAGCGTCTGAATCCGTTCAGGCAGTTCAGTCACAAACCGCTCCACGATCTCGTGCATGTCCGGCTCACCTGCGAAATCGCTTCGCACTGGCTTGCCCGGATGATCTGATCGATTCGATGCCATAACGCAATGCCCCTGCTTGAGGTACGCAATCCCATCGGCACGATCCCACCGCGGGTTCGGCGGCGTGAGTGAAACGGACATTCGCGGGCAGTGAAATCGATTTCCTACGCGTTATCGAACCCAGATCGCCGCGTCTTGCCACGAAAAACGCCCACCAAATGATGGGCGATTTCCAGTGACCCCACGGGGATTCGAACCCCGGTTTCCAGGATGAGAACCTGGCGTCCTGGACCAGGCTAGACGATGGGGCCAATCGAGATTTTCTGGCGAGCTGAAACAGCCGCCGAGCACAGTTATAGACCGCTCAACGCGATCTTCAAGCGCTACACACCCGCGCCCACGGCACTGCGCCGCATCTGGCTCAACGCGTACACCGCCGTCTCGGCTTCGGACTGACCGACGACTGCGCCAACGGTCGAACCCGACCCATCGCCCGTCCATTCTGCCCGATAACAATCGAACAACTGGATGTGGCGAATCGCCAGGTCGTACCCCAACTCCCCAGCCTCACGCTTCGCGCGGCCGACGATCGGGTAACACCGGCCATCATCGTGTCGATCACATTGCGACTCGTCCGGCGAGCTCCACCCGGTCGCGTAGAGCTCATCAATTGCGACGTCAAGACCCATCTGCGGACTCCTTTGTCCGGGATCGCGATGAACTCCCTCTCGCCCTCGCCGCCAAGCCGTTGGCTGACGTCGATTGTAGCCGGTTCTTCCGAGCCATGCATCCGCACAAACACATCCGATTACCGAACAAAGACCTGTTGTAACCGGTTTTTTTCGCCCATCAAGCCAATGCCGCGATGTCATAGATCACATGGGCCCCCACCGCGATCCCAAGCCCACGGGTCGCGAAGAGCACCCCGAAGAAACTCGCCGCCGCAAAGTAGAACACCCGCACCATCGTCGCATCCGCCGCCAGATCCCCCGGCACCCGATGCACCATCGCGAAGATCACCGAAGAAGCCAAGATCGAAACCACCCACCCCGCCATGTCCTTGAGCCCAACCACATCCACCGCCAACAGATGAATCAACGTGATCAGCACCAGTCGATAAAGCGTCTCTTCAAACAGCCCCGCGCCCACGCCAAGCGTCAGCCGCGCCCCCAACCCGATCGACGCCGGATCCACCGCCGCATCCGCAAGCGGCCCACCAAACTCCAGCGCCCGGCTCAGCACAAGCAACGGCACTACCCACGCCGCCGACTCCACCAACATCATCGGCAACGCCGGCACCGACAACTTCCACGAATCACGGCGAATCAGATGATGAATGATCAAGAACGCGATCAGCGCCAAGCTCGGCAGGTGCATGCCCACCACACCAAACACGCCAAAGATCGCGCCGATCGTCTGTTCTGCCGCAGGCATCACGCCCGACGCAAAGACAATCGACCCGATCGCATAGAAAGCGATCGCGGGGATCAAAAAGACCAGGATGTGCAGGGGTTTTTTGGACTGCTCGAGGTAGCTGTCGCCGCGCGCTGACGACGAGCGCGTGGTTGCCGCTTCCTTGGGCATGGGAACTGCTCGATTCCGGGGACGCGTGTCGAAGGGCCGAACCGAAACTCAGGCTAGGCCTTGGCCTTTTCCATCGCGGCCAGATGGCCGGCCATCCGCTTGATGCGACGGGCCGCCTGATTGCGATGGATCACGCCCCGCTGAGCGGTGCGATCAATAACCTTCTGAGCGTCGTGCAGTGCCGCGCGGGTCTCATCGACGGTGCCGTGGGCCAAACGATCCTGGAAGTTCTTGATAGACATCCGCATTGCGCGGAGGCGCCAGCGGTTGCGCGAGCGAGCCGTGGCGTTCTGTCGGATCCTCTTGCGAGCGGAGTTGGAATGGGCCATCGAGCGAGATCTCCTAAGGGCCTCTCAAGAGGCCGGGCACAGGAAGGGATTGTTTGCCCCCCGGCTGCCGGAATCAAGGGCCCGCGGCACGGCGTTTGGGGGTTGATCTGGTAGGTTGGGGGCTTGCCGGGGGCTGCTGCTGGCCCTAGTCTTGGGCCTGACAACTCGTTTGTCCGCAGCGGGCGTAGCTCAACTGGATAGAGCAC
>JAJDDL010000425.1 GCA_029260335.1 Phycisphaerales bacterium
CCTGCCGATCTTGCTTGGTTTCGGTGCCGTCTCGCTTATCATTCTGCACACGCTCGCGGGGTTGAAAGAGCGGGCCAGGACCAAGGCCGGTTTGGACGCGAGCGCCGAGTGGGTCGATGTGTGTGCGGTCAATGAACTGCACGAAAAGCGAGGCAAGGTCGTCTGTCTCAAGAGCCAGGAGCGGGTCGCGCTCTTCAAGCACGACGGCAAGGTCAGCGCAATCAGCAATGTCTGCAAGCACCAGGGCGGGCCCTTGGGCGAAGGCCAGATCCTCGATGGGTGTGTGACCTGCCCTTGGCACGGCTATCAGTATCGCGTCGAGGATGGCCAAAGCCCGCCGCCGTTTACCGAGAAAGTGCCGACGTACGAGGTGCGCGTCGAGGGCGATCGCGTGCTTTTGAATCCCAAAGCCAATGAGCCGGGCACGCCCGTGGAGCCGGGGAGGATTCAATGACCAGCGAAGACCGAATTTACGTCGGCTACCTGCCCCTGCCCAAGGAGCATCGCAAGGCATTGTTTCTGTTCGCCGGCACGATCATGTGGGTGATCCTCTTCGCCTCGTTCGCAATCGCGTTCAGCCAGCGCGACCCGGGACCGGCGGTATGGCAGACCAATCTGGAGTCATTTGAGGGCACACTCTTTGAGAATCCCTATCCGATGCTTGTGACCGATGAGGGCGAGACACTCATGCTCGTGCGGATGGGCAAGGTCGGTGCGCAGGGCGACGGCGTGGATGGGCTCGATGCCCGGCGCGTGCGCGTGCACGGCCGCATGCTCCGTCGCGATGGCAGACGCATTGTGGAGCTTGCCGACGTCGGCGAGGTTGAGTCAGATGTCGTGGAGAACCTTGCAACGGGCGCAAACGCGCCGCGGCAGCAACCGATCTCACATGAGACGCTCTCCGGCGAGATCGTCGACTACAAATGTTTCCTTGGCGCTATGAAGCCTGGGGATGGTAAGGCCCATCAGGCCTGCGCCATTCTCTGCATCTCCGGCGGCATCCCGCCCATGCTCGTCACCAGGAACGATGATGGCTCCAATCGCTACCAACTCGTGCTGGCTGCAAATGGCGAGCCCGCCGAGGACGATCTCGTCGGGGTCATTGGCATTCCCGTAGAGGTTCAGGGCAATGTCGAGCGGTGGGGCGATCTGGAAGTAATCAAGATGACCCAACCGGTCGTCGCGCTGAATCCCTAGGCCGACTCTCGGGCGGGAACACTGCAGAGCCCGTCCTTGCATCCTCGCTTGGTCCAGCGCAACCGGTTCCCGGCGAACCATTTGTAGGCCGCGTTGCTCAGTGCGCGCAGGCCGGGCCATCGGGTTGGCGCGAGCAACCATCCCCATCCAACAGCGCCGTAAGCGAGGCGAAAGACCTCAACGCCTGTCACCATGGAGCCGTCGGGCAGCACGCCGTGGATCTCGCCCATGACCTCATTCTGGGTGCGTCCAAAGTCTGCCGCGTTGAAGTCGGGCGAAGCGATATCGAGCAGCTGGAGCCTGCCACGCCCTCGATCCAGCCGGCACAGGATCGCGGCTTCCTTGCGGCAGAGCGGGCAGTCGCCGTCAATCAGGATGGTGAACATTGGGGCTTGCATCCCAGGCGGATTCGTGGGCCGAGTCCATCGGATTCAGGGCAAAGAGCGTGGATAGATGCGTCGATCTGAGAGGATCTGCCTGCTACGCTGAGCCGAGTTGTCGGTAGTGAGGGTGCGGCAAGCAAGCCGCTCTTTCAGCACGGAAGGAACCAGGATGCGCGGAATAGTCGATCTGAGTCGGATTTCATCGGGGATTTCATTGGGTCTGATCGCGAGCATCGTCGGCGTCGCGATCGCCCAGCCGATCGAAAACCGCAAGTACCCCCAAGAGGACAAGTTCCGCCAGCTCGAAGAGCTGCTCCCCGATCCGACCGACTATCGGACCGCCTCGGGCGCTCCGGGCCACCGCTACTGGCAGCAGCGGGCCGATCATCTGATTGACGTGACGTTGGATGAGCAGACTCGCCGGATCACGGGGTCCGAGCGGATCACGTACCACAACAACTCGCCCGACACCCTGGACTATCTGTGGGTGCAGATCGACAACAACTGGTTCGCGCCCAGCGCCGACTCGGCGTTGATCGCCGGCGCGGGGCTCGACGAAGACGGCCAGATTGGCTTTGGCCAGATGCGCACCGCGCTGGCCCGCCGGACATTCGATGGCAGCGTCGATATCACGCGCGTCGAGGACGCCCAGGGCGAGCCGCTCGAGCACACGATCAACAAGACGATGATGCGCGTGGACTTGCCGACGCCCTTGCGTTCGGGCGAGCGGTACGCGTTTGATATTGATTGGACCTACATCGTCAACGACTCGGCCGAGGTGCGTGCCCGGACCGCAGCCGAATACTTCGAAGAAGACGACAACTGGCTCTATGAGATGGCTCATTGGTTCCCGCGCATGGCGGTCTACTCCGACGTCGAAGGCTGGCACAACAAGCAGTTTTTGGGCCGGGGCGAGTTCACGCTTGAGTTTGGCAACTACGAGGTGCGATTAACAGTGCCTGCCGATCATGTGGTCGCGGCGACGGGTGAACTGCAGAATCCCGAGGATGTGTTGACCAGCGTGCAGCGTCAGCGTCTGCGCGAAGCGCGGACCGCCGAGAAGCCGATGTTCATCATCACGCCCGACGAGGCGGTGGCGAATCAGGCCGACAAGGCGCTGGGCTCCAAGACCTGGGTGTACAAGGCCGACAACGTGCGCGACTTTGCCTGGGCCTCCAGCCGCAAGTTCATCTGGGATGCGCTCGGCGTGACCGTGGGCGACAACGACGTCATGTGCATGAGCTACTGGCCTATCGAGGGCGAACCGCTCTGGAGCCGATATTCGACCCACGCGATCGCCCACACGCTCGATGTTTACAGCAAGTACACCTTCGACTACCCCTATCCCGTCGCGATCAGCGTCAATGGCCCCGTCGGCGGCATGGAGTACCCCATGATCTGCTTCAATGGGCCGCGCCCAGAAGAAGACGGGACTTATAGCGCTCGCACCAAGTACGGTCTGATCAGCGTGATCATCCACGAGGTCGGGCACTTCTATTTTCCGATGATTGTCAACTCCGACGAGCGCCAGTGGACCTGGATGGACGAGGGGACCAACACGTTCCTGCAATACCTCACCGAGCAGGAGTGGGAAGATGAGTACCCGTCGCGCCGAGGTGAGCCCTCCAAGATCACCGAATACATGGCAAGCTTGAACCAGGTTCCGATCATGACCAACTCCGAGTCGATCCTGCAGTTCGGTCCCAACGCATATTCAAAGCCCGCGACCGCGCTCAACATCCTGCGCGAAACGATCATGGGACGTGAGCTGTTTGATACCGCATTTAAAAACTACTCCCGCCGGTGGATGTTCAAGCGGCCCATGCCCGCGGACCTGTTCCGGAGCATGGAAGACGCCAGCGCCGTCGATCTCGACTGGTTCTGGCGCGGCTGGTTCTACACCACCGATCATTGCGATATCGCCGTCAAGGGCATGACTCACCTGACCCTGGAGACAGGCGATCCGAGCATCGACAAGGAACTGGATCGTGCCGAGCGCGAAGCGCAGCCCGAGACAATGGGCGAGCTTCGCAACAAGGATCTGGCCAAGCGATCTGATCGATTCCCCGAGCTGCTCGATTTCTACAACGAGTACGACGAGCTCGACGTGACGCCTTTAGATGTCGAGAAGTTCGAAGAGATGGTCTCCGAGCTCGAGCCCTGGGAGCGGGAGATGCTCAATACCAATCTGCACTTTGCGGTTGTGGACTTTGAGAACCTCGGCGGTCTGGTCATGCCGGTGATCCTCGAGCTCAAGTTCGAGGACGGCACGAGCGAGGAGATGCGAATCCCCGCCGAGATCTGGCGTCAGAACAACCAGAGCCTTGCCAAGATGCTGATCACCGAGAAGAAGATCGTCGAGGTCGTCTTGGATCCGCATCTGGAGACCGCCGACACGGATCTGAGCAACAACGTGTACCCGCCGAGGCCCACCGAGAGTCGTTTTAAGCTGTTCAAGCGTGAGCAGGAGAAAAACCCGATGCAGATTCTCAACGAGCGGAAGTAGAGAGTGGCCGGGTCTGCGCGAGCTGGCGAGCAAGGGCCATGCTCAGGTGATAGGACCGGCTTCCAGCCGGTTATCGCGAAGCGATTCTCTGGCAGTGCTTTCACTTGGGCGTACCCGAGGATTCTCGGATTCCTGGTTTTACTGCTCGCATCCAGTGCCTCCGCGCACCCCTTCCACGAGACCCTCACCCAGTTCGAGCACAACGCCGAAGGCCACTCGCTCGAACTCGCCCTCCGGATCGACGCGATCGACCTCGAGCAGATGGTCGAGCGATGGCTCGGCGAGCGGATCAATCTCGAAACCGACCCCCGTGCCGAGCGTTCGATCGAGCTCTGGCTTGGGGAGCGATTGAGCGGGCGGTTGCCCTCGGGCGAAAAGGCCCCGCTGAGCTGGATCGGCCACGAGTTCGATGGTGCTTTCTGCTGGGTGTACGTCCAGCTTGAGATCCCAGATCAAACCGAGTGGATCGATCTCGCGCACATCGTTCTGTTCGACTGGCATCCCCAGCCGACAAACCACATTGTGGGCGTGGGCGAGAATCGCAAGCAGGCGTACGCGACGACTATCGAGGAGCCGGTCGCTCGGATTCAGCTCGCGGCGACCGAGAAGACTCCTCGACCGTGGTGGTGGGCGCTGGCCGACCTCGCTTGGGCGGTCTGGCAGTTGCTCCAATCTCAAATGAGCGAGTTCTAGCCATTCCGATCTGGCCTCTCATGCGGTACGCTTGGGGCGTGCGAATCTCTCACATCATTTCGGCGACGTTGATTCTGGGCGCTGGTCTTGGCATGGGCCTCGGCGTCGCTCGGCTGGGTGCCACTAGCGAGACGGGCTTCGGGCATCAGCTCCCGTCCGAGAATGACGAGCCGGTCCAGTTCTCTCGGGATGTCCGGCCGATCCTCTCGGGCTCGTGCTTCAAATGCCACGGCCCCGATGGTGCGGCTCGCCAAGCGGGCCTGCGCCTGGATACGCGCGAGGGAGCGCTCGCGGGCGGGCGACGCGCGGGCGATGCGATCGTGCCGGGTGACGCCCAGGCGAGTGAACTCTTCAAGCGCGTCAGCGCAGAGAAGCCATCGCATCGCATGCCGCCGGTGGGTGATGCGCTGAATCCCGAGCAGATCGATGTTCTCCGCCGATGGATCGATCAGGGCGCAGAGTGGGAACGGCATTGGTCGTTTGTCGCGCCCACGCGCCAAGCCATGCCGATGGTGATCGACCCGGCTTGGTGCAAGAGTCCGATCGACTATTTCGTCATGTCTCGATTGGACGCCGAG
>JAJDDL010000426.1 GCA_029260335.1 Phycisphaerales bacterium
GTGAGAGCAAGGAACGCTTGGCGTGGATGTAGATGCTTCGACGCGCGGATTGCTCGGGATCGGAGTTGCCCCATGCCTCGCCTGGGCGAGAGGATGTGGACAGGACTTCTTCGGGCATCGGGGGGTAGATGCCTGGGCCGCCCATTTCTAGGTTGAGAGTGCCGTTGACTTGGAGGATGGAATCGCGGATTTCCTCGGCACCAAGCCGGCGGGGATTGAAGCGGGCGAAGAGGTTGTTGATGGGGTCGGCTTCGATTTTCTCTGGGTTGGCAGCGGCGGACATGCGATAGGTGCTGGACAGCATGATCAGCTTGTGCATGCGCTTGAGTTGCCAGTTGCCTGCGACGAGCTCGGCTGCGAGCCAGTCGAGAAGTTCGGGGTGGGTGGGCTTCTCGCCGAGCCTGCCGTATTCATTGGGAGAGCGGACAATGCCCCTGCCGAAGTGGTGTTGCCAGAGGCGGTTGACGATGACGCGTGCGGTCCGGGGGTTCGTGGGGTCGGTGATCCAGTTGGCGAGGGCGAGGCGCCTGCCGGAGGATTCGCCGTCAATCGGAGGCTCGATGTTGATGGAGCCAGCTTGGGTAAGCATGCGCGGGACACCGACGGAGACCGGATCGCCCGGGACCGACGCCATGCCTCGGACGCGGACGAAACTCGGAGGCGGGTAGTCGACTTCTTGGGCGCTGAGGACCTCGACCATCTGGCGCGTCGGGCGCTTGAGCTGGGAGATGCGTTCGATTGCGCCATCCAGGCGATCGGCCTCGGCTTGGCCTAGGCGTTCGCGGACAAGGTCAACATGAGAGGGCAACGCGCCGCCTTCGATGGCGAGATCGAGGATCTCTCGATTGTCGAGCACGCGATCCCAGATTCTGATCTCGTCGAGTGCGCCTTGGAACGTGCGATGGCCGGGGAGCATGCGTCCGATGGAGATTTCGTTGGGGGTTGTGAGGGGTTGGGTGCCGCCGATGGCGGAGTCGGCCTCGACGCCGTCGAACCAGAGGGCGATGCGGCCTGATTCTCTGTGGCGGGTGAAGGCGACGTGGTGCCAGTTGTTGTCTGCTGCGCCGGCGGGGGCGGCGATGAATGTCTCGGGCCTGCCGACGCCCGCAGCAACGCGGGTGCCGACGAGCGAGATGCCGAAGTCGTCGACGATGCCTGGGACCTCGGCGTCGACGAGGCCGCTGCCGAGGAACCATCGGGGGTCGGAGTCGGAGCCTGCGCCGGGGGTGTCTGTTTTGAACCAGAAGGCGATGGTGAAGTCGTCTTGGACCGGACGGTCAAGTCGGATGGAGTCTTCGTCATTGAAGACCGCGGCCTGGGCGACCTTTCCAACAGTCCACTCGACCGGACCACTCTCATGCGGTCCGTCGAACGTCAGTTGCGTGACCTGACCTCGCTCAAGACTCTCAGCGGCCTGAACGATCGGCCCGTCGCCCCACCGCGTGCGAATCTCGGTCATGAGATTGGCGACCTCGGCGAGCCGTTCTTCTCGTTCGCGTCGCCATTGTTCGTGGGCGCGTTCCCAGTCGTCTGTGCCGAGGTCTGCAGGGAGGGTGCGGACGAAGTTGCCGGTCGCGATACCGTTGCCGCCGCCGACCTTGTAGGGCTTCAGGCCTTCGAAGAAGGCGAGCATGGAGTAGTACTCGCGCGTGGAGATAGGGTCCTTCTTGTGGTCGTGGCATCGGGCGCAGCCCATGGAAACGCCAAGCATGACGCGCGAGGTGGTGTCGAGCATGCCGTCAAGATCGTCGTAGACCGCT
Organism: Phycisphaerales bacterium; assembly: GCA_029260335.1. GTDB lineage: Bacteria > Planctomycetota > Phycisphaerae > Phycisphaerales > UBA1924 > S146-42. Next base: position 1,761 of record JAJDDL010000426.1, read on the forward strand.
TGCATCGGATCGGTGGGCTCGTCGTCGCGTATGCCGAGATGCAGATACCCGGTGGCGATGTGTTGAGCGATGCTGGTATCTGGGAGTTCATCGCCCGCGAGTTGCATCGTGACAAACTCGTCGTACGGCATGTCGGCGTTGAACGCGTCGATGACCCAATCACGGTAGCGCCAGGCGCCGGGCTTGACGCGATCGCGTTCGTAGCTGTCGGTCTCGGCCCATCGGACGAGGTCGAGCCAATGCCTGCCCCACCGCACACCGTATTGGGGGCTGGCGAGGAGGCGATCGATGAGCCGCTCGTAGGCGTCGGATGCGTCGTCGTTGATGAACGCGCGGACCTGATCGATGGTTGGAGGGAGGCCCGTGAGGTCGTACGTTGCTCGCTTGATGAGCGTGAGTTTGTCGGCAGGCCTCGTGGGTTTGAGATTGGCCTGCTCGATATCGCGCATGATGAAGGCGTCGATCTCGTTGGTGAGCCAATCGGTTGCCTGGACGTTGGGGACGGCTGGGCGGTTGGGTGAGGAGTAGGACCAACTGGCGACGCGAGCGGGTTTGGGTTCGGGCTGGCTCGCAAAGGTGGAAACGAGCATTGCGCCCAGGACACCGGTTGTGACGAAGACGCTTGTTGCTGCTCGGATGCTTGGCATGGTTCTTCAATCGGCCTTGCGAATGAGCATACTGCAGTGGACTGGGCGCACCAAGGCCACTCGGCGTCCATCGAGCGTTATTCCGCGCTGAACCGATGGATCATCATGTGGCGATAGACCCCGCCTGGGCGGAGGACCGCGTTGGGCCAGCCCTCCTCGGCCTGGTGGTTGATGGAATCAGGGAAGACCTGGGACTCCAGGCAGAAACCGCTGTGTTTGGGATAGGGCGTCTGGGACTTGCCGGGCGTGCCGTCGAGGAAGTTTCCTGAGTAGAACTGGACGCCGGCTTGGTTGGCTTGGATCTCCATGACCCGCCCGGAAGCCGGGTCTTTGGCGCGAGCGACGAAGCGCAGTGTGGTCGGTGCGCCGTTGACGACATAGTTCAGGTCGTAGCCGCCCGGGTCGTCGCCGTTGGGTGGGAGTTGTCCCATGTCGCGGCCGATGGTCTTTGGCTCGCGAAAATCGAACGGCGTGTTCTCGACAGACTCAATCCGGCCTGTGGGGATGAGCGTGGCGTCGGCGGGCGTGTAGCGATCGGCGTTGAGGGTGAGCTCATGATCGAGGATCGTGCCGTGATCATGCCCGGCGAGGTTCCAATAGGAATGGTGAACGATGTTGACCGGGGTCGGGGCGTCGCATGTCGCCTCGGTGACGACCCGCAGTTCGTTGGTGTGGGTAAGGAGGTACTCAACGGTGACTCTGAGATTGCCCGGGTAGCCTTCTTCGCCATCGGGCGAGAGATAGGTCAATCGCAAGCCCGGGCCCAGATCGATCTTGAATGGCGTTGCTTCCCAGAGGACCTTGTCGAAGCCTTGGATGCCGCCGTGGAGGTGGTTGGGCCCGTTGTTTGTGGCGAGTTGGTGGGCTTTGCCGTCGAGGGTAAATGAGCCCTTGGCGATGCGATTGCCGTAGCGACCGACCATTGCGCCGAAGTATGGGCTGCTTGCTTGGTACTCCTCCAGGGTGTCAAAGCCGAGGACGATATCGGCGAGGTTGCCATCGCGATCGGGCATCCACAGTTCGGTGACGATGCCGCCGTAGTTGGAGACTTTGGCGATTGCGCCGGAGTTGTTCTTGAGTGTGTGGATCATGACCTGCCTGCCTTGGAGTTCGCCGAAGCTCTCGATGGTCTTCTGCCGGGCGCACCCACCAAAAAGGATGGCCGAAGTGAGAACCGTGGTGAGGATGCCTTGCATGTTCATTCGTTCCCCCGTTTCAATCGCTTCCTGGCGGCCCTATTCCGGAGTGCTCGACGGACGATCTCGTCGGCGACGACGCCAAGGAGAATAACCGAACCGATGATCGCAAACTCGAGCTGGGTTGGAATCCCCAGCAGGTTGATGGAGTTGTAAAGCACGCGCATGATGGCGGCACCGATGACAACGCCGATGATCGAGCCCTCGCCGCCTCGCAAAGAGCACCCGCCGAGGACCGCGGCGGCGATGGCGTAGAGCTCATAGAAGCTGCCGTGGCTTGCCGGCTGGACGGCGTTGGCGTCGAGCGCAAAGAGGATGCCGGCGATCCCTGCCATGCCTGAACAGATGACGTATGCGAGGATCACGAGTCGATCGGTGCGGATGCCGCTATAGCGTGCGGCTTCTTCGCTTCTTCCGAGGGCGAGTAGGTGACGGCCCCAGATCGTCCGATTGAGAAACAGCGCACTCACGATGACCAGGGCAATGAGAATGAACGCTGGCACAGGCATCGCAAAGCCGTTGAGCCCCGGGATATGGACTTTGCCGGTCGCGACGAGCCGGAGGTTGTCGTTGAACTCGCTCCCAAAGCCGATGGTGCGATCGTTGGTGATCCATCGGCCGATTCCTCGGTAGATGAGCAAGCCGCAAAGCGTGACGACGAACGGCTGGAGGCGCATCTTCGTGATGAGCAGGCCATGGATGAGTCCTATGAGCAACGCCATGCCCATGACCGCCAGGAGCATGAGCCACGCGGGCCAGCCCTTGTTAACGAGCAGGATGGGCATGACGCATCCGACCAGACCGACGACCGAGCCGATGGACAGATCGATGCCGCCGGTGATGATGACGAATGCGGCACCGATGCTGATGATGCCGAAGAGCGAGGTCCACCGCACGACGTTCTGGATGTTGTAGACACCCAGGAAGTCGGGGTTCAGCTTCGCCGTGGTTGCGCAGACGGCAAACAGCAAGGCCAGGATGCCGAGGAGCTTAATCATGGGGAGTCGATCGCGGTTGGCATTGTAGTTGCCTGGGGTTGGTGGGAGGTTGCGAGCTTCATGATGGCCTCTTCGCCCAGATCGCCTGCGAACTGCTCTCGTGAGAGTTCGCCTGTGATACGTCCTTCGTGCATGACAAGCACGCGATCGCAGATGCCGATGATCTCTTCCATCTCACTGCTCACCAGGAGGATTGCGAGGCCTTTCTTGGCGAGATTCTCGATGATGCGATAGATCTCGTGCTTTGCGCCGACGTCGACGCCTCGGGTGGGTTCATCGAGGAGCAGGACGCTCGGATTGGTTGCGAGCCACTTGCCGAGGACGACTTTTTGCTGGTTGCCGCCGGAGAGCAGGCGAGTGATCTGGTTCGGGCTTGTGACTCTGATGGAAAGGTCTTGGATGGCGTCATTGGCGGCCCTCGATTCGAAGGCTCGGTCCATCCATCCGCCGAACTTGAGGTGATCGCGAAGGGCGGCGACGGAGATATTGTCGCGAACCGACATTTCCAGGAGCAAACCTTGGGCTTTGCGGTCTTCTGGTACCAACGCGAGGCCGCGGTGGATAGCGTGGACGGGATCGCCCGGCGAGATGTCGTGGGCTCCCACCCTGATGCGGCCTGAGATCGCGCGATCGATGCCAAAAACGGTGCGGAGCAGCTCGGTGCGCCCGGCACCGACGAGTCCCGCGAGCCCGACGACCTCACCAGCACGCACGTGGGCATTGACAGGCTCAGTCGGGAAAGACGGGGTCACGAGGTTTTCGATCTTGAGGACCGCGTCGCCCTGTTCGTGGGGCGTGCGGGCGTAGAACTGCGATACATCTCGGCCGACCATCATCCGCACGATCTTGTCACGTGAGATCTCGTCCTTCGATAGTTCGCCCGCGTTGAGCCCATCGCGCAACACGAGAACCCGATCGGCAAGGTGTTGAATCTCACCCAAGCGATGGGAGATGTAGATGATCGAGACGCCCTGACTGCTCAGCGCCTTGATGACCTGGAAAAGCCGTTCACTCTCTCGATCCGAGAGCGATGACGTTGGCTCATCCATGATAAGAACGCGTGACTCGACCGAAATGGCCTTGGCAATCTCGACGAGCTGCTGCTGACCGATCGGGAGGGTGTGAACAAGCGTGTTGGGTTCGATGTTGAGCCCGACGCGCTGGAGAACCTCACGTGATCGCTCATTGATAGTCCGACGATCGACCATGCCGAGCCATCGTCCAACTCGTCCGCTGGGCTCTCGGCCGAGGAAGATGTTGGCGCCGACGCCAAGGTTGTCAGCGAGATTCAGTTCCTGGTGGATGAGGCATATGCCGAGGCGCTGCGCGTCGCGCACAGATGACAAGTCGATCGCCAATCCGCCGAGACGAATCTCGCCTCGGTCGGGCGAATGCACGCCCGCGAGGATCTTCATGAGGGTGCTCTTGCCCGCGCCGTTTTCGCCCACGACGGCGAGCACCTCGCCTTCGGCGAGCGAGAGTTGGACGTCGTGCAATGCGCGCACGCCGGGGAACTGTTTGCCGATTCCTTTGATCTGCAGGAGCGGCTCTTCATGCACGAGGTTCAGTCCTCGCCCATCAGTTTGCGGAGCTCGGCGTGGAAGTCATCGACGTTTGCTTTGACGATCTTGCGCGCGGGGATATCGAGAAAGCCGTCCTCGGGGATGACCGACATATCTTCGCGAGCAAGGGCGGCGAGGATGCGGATGGACTCATAGCCGTACATGTATGGGTTCTGGACGATCGTGCCGAAGATGTGGCCGTCCTTGATGCCTTCGAGCGTGTCCTCGTCCTCATCGAAGCCGATGACCGTGACCTGATCGAGCTTGTCCGCACCCCGGAGGGCGTTGAGGATGGCCGGCGGGTTGTAAGCAAACAGGCCGATCATGCCGTCGATCTCGGGGTATCGAGCCAGCGCGTCCTCGGCTTGGGATTGTGAGCCCGCCTGGGTAAAGTCGTCAGTGCGGGTATCGAGGATGACAAAGCCGTTGCCCTCGAGTCGAGCGTTGGGCGAGTCGTAGTTGGTCGGATCGAAGTCGCGTCCGAGCAGTTCATCGATCGTGCCTTGCCTGCGGAGCTTGGCGTTTGCCTGTTCGAGCCTGCCGATGAAGATGATGACCTCGCCGCCATCGGGCATGGCCTCTTTGACCAGCTCGCCGCACATGCGACCGGCGGTGTAGTTGTCCATGCCGATGTACATGAGCCGATCGCTGCCGGGGGCGTCCGAATCGTGGGTGATCAGATGAGTGCGACCGGCGGCCTCATTGATCTTGCCGTTCTGATTCTCGCCGTCGATGGGGCTCACGGCGATGCCGTCGACGTTCCGGGCGAGAAGGTCTTCGAGGACGCGATTCTGATCGACCAGGCCGTTTGGCAGCCGGACATCGGTGTTGCAATCAAAGTCCTTGGCCGCGGCGTTGACGCCGGCGGTCGCGATTGTCCAAAAATTCGCAGGGCCGTTGGTGACGAAAGCAAGGCTGATCTTCTCCTTGCCGGTGCTTTCGGGTTGGTCGGAATCTTCCTTCTTGCATCCGCCGAGGGCAATGCCCACGACCAGCAGAGCGCCGAGTGATGAACGAAACAGATTCATTGCCCCCACCTTTCTAGCAGACGGTCATGCCGCCGTTGACGTGCAGTGTTTGGCCTGTGACGAACGAGGATGACTCGCTCGCGAGATAGACGACCGCGCCCGCGAGATCCGCGGGCACGCCCCATCGATCGACGGGGATCAGGGCGCGATAGCCGTCCTTGAGTTCTTGTGGATCGTGCTCGTGGCGTTCGACGGGGATCCAGCCTGGCGAGATCATGTTGACGGTGATGCCCTGGGGCGCGAGTTCGCTTGCCATGGATCGTGTCCAGCCGTTCTGGCCACCCTTGGCGGCGACGTAGGCGCTGAAGTTGGGCAAGCCGCGGGTGAGGACCTCAGAGCCAATGTTGATCAGGCGCCCCCACTTCTGTTCCTTGAGTTTGGGGAGCAGCCGTCGGGTGATCAGGAATGGGCTCTTGATGAAGAAGTCGAGCATGGACTGGTAGAACTCCCAGTCGTACTCATCGATCGGCATCTGGGGCTGAGCGGGGGTGGCGTTGAAGACGACGATGTCGGGAGATCCGAGGGTGAACTCGATCTCGGTGATGAGTCGGTCGACTTCTTGCTCGTCGATGACACTTGCGCGGAACATGGCACCTTCGAGGCCAGCCGAGCGGTATTCGTCCATCGCCGCTTCAGCGCGATCCTTGTTATTGGCGTAGTTCAGGGCGACTTTTGCGCCGGCGGCTCCGAGGGCCATGGCCATCGCCTTGCCAAGCCCGGTGCTGCTGCCCGTTACAAGGGCCACGCGGCCCGTGAGATCGAAGTTTGCTTTGGTGCCCGACATTCCCGCTCCGCCCAAACAGTTCTCAAACTTGGTGGGGTATCCCGGGGCGATCATACACGATCGAGACTGAGGCACAACAGGTTTGAACGGGGTTGGCTGGGCCTGCGTTCATGATTGGGGCGGGCCCCATCCGCCGCCTGCGGGTGTTTGCACGATCAGATGATCGCCCAGGTCGAGTTGGACCGTGGCGCTCGGCGAGAGGACCTGTTCTTGGCCATTGGACCTTCGGACGGCCTGGCGTGCGGGGCTGCCTGATTCTCCGGCGTTGGCCCCCGGAGCACCCTCGGTTCTGCGTTGGCCGATGAGAGTTGCGGTCATAGGTACGAGTGCGGTCAGTTCACGGATCGCCCCGTCACCGCCTGACCATTGGCCGGCACCGGCGGAGTTTCGGTTGACCTGGAATCGTTCGACTCGGATCGGATAACGGAGCTCGAGAATCTCGGGATCGGTGATGGCGGTGTTGGTCATGTGGGAGTGGACGGCGGATGCTCCAGGGAACCCTGGGCCTGCGCCGGTGCCGCCTGCAATGGTCTCGTAGTACCCGAAGTTGTCGTTGCCGAGCAAGAGGTTGTTCATGGTGCCCTGGCTTCCGGCGCAGAGGCTCAGGGCTCGGACGAGGGCTTCGACGACGCGTTGGCTTATCTCGACGTTGCCGGCGGCGACCGCAGGGCACGCCGAGGGGTCTGCAGAGAATGTGGGGTTGAGCAGTGAGCCCGGTGGGACGAGGATGTCGAGAGGTTTTAGAAGCCCGTCGTTGAGGGGGACTTTGCGGGCGAGGAGCAGTCGCATGACGTAGGCGAGGGCGCTGCGGGTGATCGCGAGAGGAGCGTTGAGGTTGTCGGTGCGTTGGGGGGAGGTGCCGGTGAAATCGACGGCGAGGCGATTATCGATTCGGGAGATGATGACATGGATTTCTTCACCTTGATCGAGACGTTCGGTTGCCTTGGCCGGGAGGTTGGGAAGAGCGCGGATTGCGTCCTCGACGAGCTTGGCGGAGTGGGCAAGGATCCATTCACAAGCGGAATCAACGCTTTGGCACCCTTCGGATTGAACGAGGCCGATGAACTCGCTTGCGGCTGATCGCCCCGCCGCGACCGCGGCGTGCAGGTCGGCGATGTTGTCTGTGACTGCGCGGCTTGGGTATGGGCCGGCTCGTAAGTGGCGCTCGATCTGGTCCCAGCAGCCGGTTTCGCCTCGGACGAGATAGGTGGGCTCGAAGACAACGCCCTCTTGATCGAGCGTGGTTGCACCGATGGGCATGGAGCCGGGGGAGATGCCGCCGATCTCTGCGTGGTGCGCTCGGCTGGCGACGTAGCCCAGGAGCTGGCCCGCATCATCGTGGACGCCTTGGACAACGGTGATGTCGGGGAGGTGCGAGCCGCCGAAGGCCGGGTGGTTGGTGACGATTGCGTCGCCCGGCTGAAGCGTGCCGAGGTCGTCGATGACGCCTCGGACGCATGTCCCCAGTGCGCCAAGGTGGACGGGGATGTGTGGGGCGCTGGCAATGAGGTTGCCTGCGCGATCGAGCACGCCGCAAGAGTAATCTTGGCGTTCTTTGACGTTTGTAGAAAGAGCGAGGCGTCGGAGGGCTTCGCCCATGTTCTCGGCGATGGCGTCGAGGCGGTGAACGATGATCTCGCGATCCATGGTCGTCGAACGCGCTGTTTTCT
>JAJDDL010000427.1 GCA_029260335.1 Phycisphaerales bacterium
GGGCCGTGGGCGCGATCATCGGCCCGTTCATCGCAGGTCAGATCGCCGACCGGTACTTCGCGACCGAAAAGTTCCTGGGCTTGAGCCACCTGGTCGGCGCGGTCCTCGTGTGGATGCTCGCCTCGATCGATAGTTTCGGCCTCTTCCTGGGCATCTCGGTCTTCTATGGCCTCATCTACGCCCCCACCATCGCTCTCACCAACTCGCTCTCGTTCCACCACCTGCCCGATCGCGACAAGGACTTCGGCAAGGTCCGTGTTTGGGGCACCATTGGCTGGATCGTCGCGGGCATCACCGTCGGGCACTGGCTCCTCAATATGCACTCACCGGCCGAGCAAGTCGAGGCTGTCGAAGCCGCACGCACGGCGCTGGAAGGCCAGCAGGAATCTGGTGCCGCAGAAGCACAGATTGGTGCGAGCGAAGCCGCGCTGACGACTGCAACAGATGCGCTCAACGCGTCACAGAACGCCGGGCGTTCGGACGCGTTCAAGGTCAGCGCCATTCTCGGCATCCTCATGGGCATTTTCTGCTTCACACTCCCGAACACGCCTCCTGCCAAGGACGCGAAGGAAGCAAACGCCGCGTGGGAAGCGATCCGTGAAGTCCGGCGTCAACCGCTGGTGACTCTGTTCTTCCTCGCCGTTCCGATCTCGGTGATCCACCAGTTCTACTTCGTGCATGCGTCTCAGTTCCTCACGCAGATCCAGAACCGCTCGGGAGGCGAGCAACTCGCTCAGGCGATCAACAAGGTCCTGGGTGTCGGTGGCGGCGGGCTCATGACCATCGGTCAGATGACCGAGATCGCCGTGCTCGCGCTGATTCCTCTGTTTGCCAAGAAGGTCAGTCGCAAGACGCTCCTGGGCATTGGCATCGTCGCCTATGCGTTGCGCATGGCGTTGTTTGCGTACCTGCCGGACATCCACGCCGCGCTCGGCATTTCGGAGATTTTCATTGCCCTCGTCGGCGTCGCGCTGCACGGGTTCTGCTTCGGCTGCTTCATCTTCGTTGCGTTCATGGTCGTCGACGAGGAGACCACCTCGGACGTTCGCGCCAGTGCACAGAACCTCTTTAACCTCGTGATCGTGGGCATCGGCATCATCGTCGGCAGTTGGTTCGCGACCAGCATCGTCGGGAACTGGGCCGTCGAAGTTGTGGGCCAGACCGCCGAGGGCGCGGATATCACCGCGACCAACTACACCAAACTGTTCAGCGTGCCCATGTGGATCGCGGTCGGATGTTTGATCGCCCTGCTCGCGCTCTATCCGAGGCGCAAGCGGAGCGAGGTCGTGGAGCCGACCCCGGATGTTGCCCGAGGCGAGGATTCCGCTACGTGAGCGGATTCAGGAACAAACCCGTCGCCACCTTCGGGTAAAAGAACGTCGATTTCTGGGGCATCAGCTCGCCCGCACGCGAAATCTCCTTCACCGCCTCCAACGGCGTCGGACGCACAATGACCGCGAGTTGCGCGAACCCATCGCCGCCGCCGGCACCGGTCTCGGCACCCTCGCCGATCCGCACGACCTCTTCGATTGTGTGGGGGAAGGCCCACTTGACGTCGTTGCCGCTGTTGAGTTCGGGCTTACAGATCTTCTCGACAATCAGGTGTTGGATCAGCGCGACATCGAGCTGACGCCACGCCGGAATCTTGTCCGCAAAGTCTGCCTCGAGCGGATCAGGGTCCACGGGCGTTGCCATGAAGCACTTACCCGAGGCCAGATCCATGAGCCCCAGCACGTTCGCGCCCTCGCCAACTTCCTCAGCCAACGCGTTCATCTCCGCCATGAGCGAGTTCGCATCGCCCGCAGGCGTGATGGCCAAGTGGCTCGAAGCCGCCTTCTCGAACGCGTCCCACGAGTAGCCTTCCATACCGCCGAGCACGCGATGAGTCTCGCCGATCGCAAGCCCCGGATCGCTCATGCCAACAAGCACGAACATCGTCTGACGTGCCGGGTGGTCCGCTGGCAGGTCGCCTTGTTCTTGCAGGTAGTTCAGCGCCGTGTTGTACCGGTGATGCCCATCGGCGACAAACACGTCCTCGCCCGCGAGCGCATCGCGATACTGCCCGATCATCGTCTCATCTTCAATGATCCAGATCTCATGCCCGACGCCATCGGGCGTTGTCGCGGTCTGATCCGGATCGCGAGAGGCCATGACACTCTGCAGAACCCTGGTTGCTTCGCCTCGGTCATCCGGATGCAACCCAAAGATTGGAGAGATCTGAGCGCCCGTCGCCTTCATCAACGCCAGCCGATCGGCCTTGGGCCCACCGAACGTGTGCTCGTGGGGCAAGACGCCCCCACCCTCGCGAGGCCCAAACGCAACGGTCTCCAAGTTACAGCCCATGCCGCAACGCTTGTAGCTTTGGCCAGCGAACTCGAAGCTCTGGCGATAGGCGAACATCACGGGCTTCTCGTGCCGTTTGAGCGTCCCCTCACCGAGCCAACTGCAGAGCAACTCGCCGCACCGCTCGTAGCCCTCCTTGGGCCCCTCGTCCTTCGCCGGCACGTACGGCAGGTCGATCGACACGATGTTGCGATCGTTGGTCTCGATCATCGCCTGCTTCTCATTCGCGTCCAACACGTCGTAAGGAGGGGCGATCAGTTGCGACACATCACCCTCGGCGGCGTAGGCGATCGCGCGGAACGGATAGACGTTGGCCATGCTCA
>JAJDDL010000428.1 GCA_029260335.1 Phycisphaerales bacterium
CCGGGTTCACACTCCCGCGTGATGGTGTAGGGTGGGACTCAATCTCAATTGCGCAAGCAGCAGTTCGGACGGCAGAGCACGACGCGTTGTTGCGGGACCAACTGGGCACAGAGGACAGGGTTCTTGGGGATGCTCAGAACACCACACTCGTATAGGAATTTTCGTGGGGGAGCGTGGGCTCTGTCGGATGGAGTGGATGGGGGAATCCGCCGATGATTTGCATCAAGTACAGCACTTGGCCTTAGCTGCCGGTATCGCGACGTCGGAGAACCTTGAGCCCGCGATGCGGATTCGGCTCCCGCCCCTGCTTCTTCATCATCGATTGGATCTGGGCGTATCCCAATGCCGCGAGCACGTCCAGCGCGTGTGTGCCTTTGTGCGGACCGCTCTGGACGAGCTTGCCGCGGAGACTCCCGAGTTTGGCCATCGCCGCCATCGGGTTGCGCGTGCTCATGAGTTCCTCGGCTTGATTGCCCAAGACGTCGGCGAAGATCTGACTCGTGTCTTGAGAGGTCAGCTCGCCGTTAGCGACAAGCTTCTCCACGAGCGGCTCCAGCCGCTTGGGCGGGCTGTGCACGGCGTCGGACCAGGTCGTGACAAACGGCTGTTCGACCCAGACTTCTTCGTTCTCTTTGAGCGTGACACTCCCTGCGCCCCAGCCTGGGTTGTTGTCCCAAGAGAAGATGGCGATGTGGATCTCGCCTGCAGGCAAGCCTCGCAGGGTGGTCTTGCCGTCGGGCATGCGATTGCCCGCGACCCAGTGCTGAATAAAGGGACCGGCCCAACCCGCGAAGCCCAAGATCGGGTCGGCGGCAGTCGGCCTGGGACTGGCGATGAGCAGAGTCTCGTCATTCGGGGCACCGCAGTCGATGTGGAGGATGGCCTTGCCGGGGCTGCGAAGGGTGACGGTCGCGTCGGCGTTGTGGATGGTGATCTGGGTGCTGCCGAGGAGCGTGACATCCTGCCCTTGGACGTTGAAGACCGACTCGGGGTAGTCGCTCTGATCGTTCGTGTCGACCGATTCGCCGGGCGCGAGGGCCCAGCGCAGGGCGACGACGCGATAGTCGCCATCGGGGACGAGGCCGAGATCGAACGAGCCGTCGGGCGCGATGGGGGCGGACCAGAAGTCGTGGGCGGCTTCTTCGATCGCGTCCATATCAGCGGTGAAGGCCTGGGCGGTCTCGCGGCGAAGCGGGATGCCGGAGTCTGTGCACAGGATTGCTCGGCCGCCTGCGCCATCACTTGCGTTGCCCGTGATTGTGCCATCTGCGAAAGCGGGTTGGCCAGCTCCGATCAGAATCATCACGCCGACAACATGCTTGAGAGAGTGCATGGAGTCAGTTTACGACCGAATGCGGATGATGCGAAGAGAGAAACTTACGATCTGGGCTTGTAGCCGACAACCCGAGGGCCGATGAGCGGATCACCCCTGCCGGACGCTCGCTCGTCCGACGGAGATGTAACTGAACCCCAGATCTCGCATCTGCTCCACGCGGTAGAGATTCCGACCGTCGAAGACCAAGGGCATGCCCATTGCTTCTTTCAGACGGCCGAAGTCCGGGCTCTTGAACTCATCCCAGTCGGTGCTGATCACCAGGGCGTCGGCACCGCGCGCGGCCTCGTACATGTCCTCGGCGATCACCAGCCCGGGGCCCATTTCCTGGCTCGCATTTTCGGAAGCAACCGGATCAAAGCCGACGCAGGTTGCCCCTCGAGCGAGCGCCATAGACACAAGCGAGAGAGCGGGGGCTTCGCGGATGTCGTCGGTGCGCGGCTTGAAGGCCAGGCCCCAGAACGCCAGCTTCTTGCCCGCCAAGCCACCGGCGTGCTCCTCGAAGTGGGTCACGATCTTGTTAAAAAACAGCTCGCGCTGGTTCTGATTCACTTCGTGCACGGCGCGGCTGAGATCGATCGGCACGCCTGCCTTTTCGCCCATCATGATGCAGGCCTGGGTGTCCTTGGGGAAGCACGAGCCGCCGTAGCCAAGGCCCGGATACAAAAACTCGTGCCCGATACGTTTGTCTGCGCACATGCCGGCGCGGACTTCGTTGATGTCCGAGCCATAGGCCTCACAGAGGTTGGCCATCTCATTGATGAAGCTGATCTTGGTGGCCAGGAAGTTGTTGGAGGCGTACTTGACCATCTCGCTCGAGCGGATCGCCATGGTGAAGATGGAGTGGCCATTGCGGACGAACGGCTCGTAGAGATCTCGGAACTGCTGGGCGACGCGTTCGTTCTCAACGCCGCAAACCACGCGATCGGGCTTGACGAAGTCCCGGATGGCGTCACCCTCTTTGAGGAACTCGGGGTTGTTGCCTATGTCGAAGGGGATGTCGGGGCCGACCTTCTCGCGGATCCGATCGCGGACGTAGTTGGAGGTGCCCACGGGCACGGTGCTCTTGACGACGATGGTCTTTGGATTTTGCTGCGGGCCCAGATCGAGCAGGACCTCGGCAATGGCGTCCGCCGCGGCCTCGATGTACGTCAGATCGGTGTGCCCTCGCTCATCGCTTGGGGTGCCCACACAGATGAAGATCATGTCTGCGTCGCGATGGGCCTGGCGGGGGTCGGTCGTGAATCGCAGCCGCCCTGCTTCGATATTCTGGCGCATCATCTCGGTCAGGCCCGGCTCGTAGATGGGGCACTCGCCCTCGCGCATCTTCTGGACCTTCGCGTCCACGACGTCCAGACACCAGACGTCGTTGCCCGTGTTGGCTAGGCAAACCCCGGTGACGAGGCCCACGTACCCAGTTCCCACCATCGACAGATTCATGCCAACCTCCGTGCCCGACGGGCATCGCCCTGTAGAAAACGATGCCATGGCTGTGACTATAGGAGATTTCAAGCTGTCTGTGACGGCGAGGGGCCGGCGGCTTCGGTACACTCCCGCCCATGACAGCAATCACCACACCAGGGATGGAATCCGACGTGGCAGACGCCAAGAACGCAGCCAAGGGCAAGAAGGATAAGAAGGGCAAGAAGAAGCTCTCGGCCGCGACCGCGGACCGGCATGTGCTCTACCAGCTCTCGGTCCAGAATGTCGAGGCCGAGATCGACTTCGTCGACGCGACCTACAAGGAACTCCGGGGCAAGCATGCCGTGAAGCTCCGCGAGGACTTCTGCGGCACAGGCCACACCTCGGCCGAGTGGGTCGGCCGACGGGACACCAACGTCGCGACCGGGCTGGATATCGATCAGCCGACCCTGGACTGGGGCATCGCCAACAACATTGGCAACCTTCCCCAAGAGGCCCAGGACCGGATTAGGCTTCTCAATCGGGACGTGCTCCAGCCGGGCGATGCCCGGGACATGGACGCCATCCTGGCCATGAACTTCAGCTATTGGCTTTTCCGCACCCGCGATGAGATGCGGGGCTATTTCCAGACCGTCCGCGAGAGCCTCGCGCCCGACGGCATCTTCTTCCTCGATCACTACGGCGGGTATGAATCGATGAAGGAAATGCGCGAGAAGCGCGACATCGATGGCAAATTCACCTACGTCTGGGATCAGCACAGCTACGACCCCATCAGCGGCATGATGGACTGCTTCATCCACTTCGAGTTCAAGGACAAGACGAGGATGAAGAAGGCGTTCACCTACACCTGGCGGCTCTGGACGCTGCCGGAGATCCAAGAGTTGCTGATCGAAGCCGGTTTCTCCAAGGCCACCGTGTACTGGGAAGGCGAGGACGAGGACGGCGAGGGCGACGGCGAGTTCACGGCAACGGAAGTGGGCGAGGCCGACGCGGCGTTTGTGTGCTACATCGTTGCGGAGCAGTAGCGGTTCTCGAAATCGGGCTTGCGAGAATCAGAATGGTCTTCTGATGAAGGCTTCGATTCGGACTGTCTACGGCACGCCGGAGGTTCTGCACATCGCGGATATTCCTAAGCCGACGCCCCAGCCGGGCGAGGTGCTCGTGCGCGTGCGTGCGGCGTCGGTCAATCTGGGCGACTGGGAGATCCTGACCGGCCGTCCCCGCTATATCCGCTTCTTTGCGGCGCTCATGGGACCCAAGTCGCGCGATGGCGTCGAGCCTCGGAACTATGGGCTTTGGAAGCCTCGGTACAAGGTTCTCGGTACGGACGTCGCGGGCGTGGTCGAGACGGTCGGAGAGGGCGACGCGCGTTTCGAAGTGGGCGACGAGGTCTTTGGGGATTGCGCGGGGTTTGGGTCGTTTGCGGAGTTCGTGCGCGTGCCGAGCAAAGCCGTGCTCGTGAAGAAGCCTGCGGGCGTGACGTTTGAGCAGGCCGGCACGCTTGGGCAAGCCTCGGCGATCGCGGTGCAGGGGATTGTCGATAAGGGGCAGGTGCGCGAGGGGCACAAGGTGCTGATTAACGGCGCCGGGGGCGGCGCGGGGTCGTTTGCGCTGCATCTGGCGAAGTCGCGCGGGGCCGAGGTGACTGGGGTCGACGGGCCGGGCAAGCAGGAGTTGATGCGTTCGATCGGGGCCGATCACGTGAACGACTTCACCAAAGAGGAGTTCACGGCAAATGGCGAGATATACGACGTGGTGCTCGATCTGGCGGCGTACCGGTCGGTGTTTCGGGCTCGACGATCGCTTGCGGCCGGCGGGATCTACATCGTCGCCGGGGGCGACTGGCGGTCGTTCTGGCAGTCGGTCTTCCTGGGGCCCGTGATTTCGAGGCTCTCGGATCGGCGGGTGGCGTTCCTCATGGCCGAGTCACGTGCGTCGGATCTGGAACTGATGGCGGGGATGATTGAGGATGGGTCGTTCTCACCTGTGATTGATCAGGTGTATCCGCTCGAGCAAGCCGGGGAGGCAATTCGATCGTTGGGGGAGAAGCGTTCAAAGGGGAAGGTGGTTGTTGTGCCATAGGGGCCGTGCGCGAGCTTGGGTTCTGCTGGCGGGAAGGCACGGTTCTGGCAAAGCTCTGGTCTCACAAGCCCAGG
>JAJDDL010000429.1 GCA_029260335.1 Phycisphaerales bacterium
AACTGGCCAGCGGCGTGCTCTACCCCATGGGCAAAGAAGAGGAGGGGATCGAGCTGCTCCGTGAATCGGTCGAACTGGGCAGCGAGCACCTCGGCCAAGAGCACAGCGAGGTTATCAGCGGCCGACTCCAACTCGCCAAGATCCTCTGGCGAAGAGGCGATCCGGAGGGACGCCCCGCATTCGCGGCGGCGGTCGAATCTCGCAAGCAAGTGTTTGGGGCACGCTCGCCGGAGTACGCCGGGGCGCTGATTGATCTCGGTCGCCTTCTGATGGATGTCGATGCGGACCTCCGGGCGGCTCGCCGCGCTCTGGAGAGGGCGAGCGAGATCTTCATGGACCAGCCCGACGTGGCACGCCACATCGCGGCAAGCACGAGCCGGCTCGCGTTGATCTGCCTGATCGAACGCGACTACGGGTGCGCCAACGCAAACGCGCTCGCGTATACCGAAGCCGCGAAGGAGGCGCTGAGCATCGATTACGTTCTCGTCGGTCACCAACGCCACGCTCTGGCTCTTGTCGGCCTTGGAAAAGCAGCAGACGCCGAGCCGATACTCCGCGATGTGCTCGCACAAACCCAGGCCCTCAACGGCGATTCGCATCCGAGAACAGGGCGTGCGATGTGGGCCCTCGGCTATTGCCTGGATCTTCTGGGGGAGGATGAACAAGCCGAGTCGATGCTGGTGCAAGGGCTGAGGCTGCACGGCGCAATGCCCAACTCGCCATCCCCAGAGCGTCAACTGGGCCTCAGCTACCTGAGAGCATTCCTCGAGTCGCGCGGCCGCTCGCCTGATGAGATTCCGGGGCTGCTGGGATGGTGATGCACCAGGCCTAAGAGCCTGCGAACTCGGAGCTGAGCAGCGGACATCCTCGGCTATACTCGGCTTTGATGACAGTCGGACCGGATATTCTCAAACGCATCGCACGCGTCGGACTCCTTGCTCTGCTTGTATGCACGGGCGCGGCGTGTGAAGAACAACTCGCGGCTGGTTCCCTGACAGAGCCCAGAGTCTCCTTCAACCGCGATGTCCGACCAATTCTCTCCAACGCGTGCTTCAAATGCCATGGCCCGGATGCCGCCTCGCGCCAAGCGGGCTTGCGCTTGGACACCCAATCGGGAGCAACGGGCAAAACGCGCAGCCGACGACGGGTGGTTGCGCCAGGCGACAGCGCATCCAGCGAACTCATTCGACGCATTACCTCCGAAAGCGATCGCGTCCGGATGCCCCCTCCTGATTCGCACGTGAGCCTGAGCAACGCGCAGATTGAACTGCTGCGTCGCTGGGTCGATCAAGGTGCCAACTGGGAGCGGCACTGGTCGTTCCTGCCCCCGAGATCCACGCCGCCGAGGACCGTTGACGATGTCTCATGGATACGCGATCCACTCGATCAGTATGTGCTCGCGCGCATGGAACAAGAGGGCCTTTCACCTGCGCCCGAAGCCGACCGCGAGACGTTCATCCGGCGTGTGACCTTTGACATCACAGGGGTTGGTCCGACGATCGAGGAGATCGACGCGTTCGTGAACGATGATCAAGAGGCTGCCTACGAACGATTGGTGGACCGGCTGCTCGGCTCGACTCGATTCGGCGAGCGGATGGCCGTGGACTGGCTCGACCTCGCTCGCTACGCGGACACCTACGGCTACCAGAGCGACGTCGCTCGCGAAGTCTGGGCCTATCGCGACTGGGTGATCGGCGCATTCAACCAGAACCTGTCCTACGCGGACTTTGTGACCTGGCAGCTTGCCGGGGACCTGCTCCCCGATGCGAGCGAATCGCAGCGCTTGGCAACGTGCTTCAACCGGCTCCACCGTCAGACCAACGAAGGCGGCAGTATCGAGGAGGAGTTTCGAGTCGAGTATGTCTCGGATCGCACGCACACATTCGGCTCGGCGATGCTCGGGCTCACGCTCGAGTGTGCTCGGTGCCACGACCATAAGTTTGATCCGATCTCGCAGGCCGATTACTACTCGCTCTCGGCGTTCTTCGGGAGTATCGACGAATCCGGTTTGTACTCACACTTCACAAACGCCACGCCGACGCCGACGCTCATGCTCCCAACCACCGAGCAAGCCCAGGAACTCGAGTGGCTAGAAGCCGAGGTTCATCGAGCAGAGCTCGCGTTAGCGGGACTGAGCGACACCCGAGCCGCGGCGTTCCAGGAATGGCTGCAAGATCGTCCGATCGGGCCACAAGTGCGCGGACTCGTCGGGCATTATTCGTTCGATGCGATCGAAGAGAGCAAAGTCACCAACCTGGCCAATCCGGATCTGCCCGCAGCTGTGTTCGATGGGCCGCGACTCGCGCAAGGCGTTGAACAGCTCGCGATCGAGTTGAGCGGCGACAACGGCGTGCGACTGGAAGGCGTGGGCGCATTCACGCGCACGGACCCGTTCAGCGCCTCCATGTGGATTCACATCCCCGAGCACCTCGAGCGGGCGATTGTGTTCCATCGATCCCGGTCGTGGACCGACGCCGGCAGCCAGGGGTATCAGTTGCTCATCGAGCAGGGACGGCTGAGTTGGTCGCTCATCCACTTCTGGCCGGGCAACGCGATTCGCATCCGCACCGATCAGCAAGCCCCGATTGGCAAATGGGTCCATGTGAGCCTCACGTACGACGGCTCCAGCCGGGCAAGCGGCCTGA
>JAJDDL010000430.1 GCA_029260335.1 Phycisphaerales bacterium
AGCCGGTGAAGGACTAAGGGAGAGAGTGGAGATGAATGTGATTGCATTGGTGCTGGCAACGATGTTGCAGCCTGGTGATTCGGCGAGGCATGATCGCACGCAGCTGGTTGTTACTGGCAACCCGATCTCGGTTTGGGGTGATTGGGATCACCATGCGAAGGCGTTGGTGGGTGATTCTGATCTAATCAGCACGCTGGGGTTGGAACCCGGCCCATTCGCGTTCGGCGGCACGCTCCGCATCGAGAACCAGACAAACAGCGCAGCGGCGGTGTTCGTTGGCGCTGACTACTTCGGATTCGAAGGTGCACGCGGCACGGTCTTCCTCAACGGCCCGACCTTCGGCGGCGTGCGTCTGCTCGCCGACAGCGACGAGGTCTTTCGATCTGGGGCCTCGATCGCGTTTGACGTCACATTCGACGGCAGCGAGCTTGCATTCAGCATCAACGATAAGGAGATCGTGTCGGCGCCCTATGCGGCGAGACGGATTAGCGCGATCGGCCTGCGCCCCCAGCGGAGCACTATGCACGTGTCGGAGTTGTGGATCGAAGGAAAGACATTCGAGCTACCCCAGCCGCTGAGCCCCAGATACACGATCCCCGTCATCGACCTCGACGCCCGGACTGATCTGCAGACCATCGTGGATCGCGATGAGGGCCAATACCTGGGCCACCCCACAATCGCCCTGCTCGAAGACGGCAAGACCGTCCACTGCGTCTACCCCAAAGGCCACGGCAAAGGCGGGATTGTCTACAAGACTTCAAGCGACGGGGGACGGACCTGGTCGGAACGCCTGCCGACGCCCGAGTCGTGGGCGACGAGCAAAGAGGTGCCGACGATCCATCGCGTGATCGACCCGCGCGATGGCACCAAGCGGCTGATCATGTGGTCGGGGCTCTACCCGGCTCGACTCGCGCACAGCGATGACGACGGGCGCACGTGGTCGGAACTCGAGCCCATGGGCGACTGGGGCGGCATCGTCATCATGGGTTGTCTAGAACAACTCAAGGACGGGCGCTATGTCGCGATGTTCCACGATGACGGCCGCTTTTTCACCGCCGACGGCAAGAACACGGGCGTCTTCACGCTCTACCAGACCTTCTCAAGCGACGGCGGGCTCAGTTGGTCTGCGCCCGAAGCGATCTGGTCGGGCAGCGATGTGCAGCTGTGTGAACCAGGGCTGATCCGATCGCCCGACGGCAACACGCTTGCGATGCTGCTTCGCGAGAACGCCCGGCGTCGCAATAGCCATGTCATGTTCTCGACCGACGAGGGCGCGACATGGACCGAGCCGCGCGAGCTGCCGGCGGCGCTCACCGGTGATCGGCATACCGCGGTCTACACCGACGATGGCCGCGTGTTCATCAGCTTCCGCGATACAACGCGCCAGAGCGAGACCCAGGGCGATTGGGTCGCGTGGGTCGGGACTTTTGACGACATCGTCGAGGGTCGCGAGGGGCAGTACCGGGTGCGGCTGAAGGACAACAAGCATCGGTGGGACTGCGCGTATCCGGGGGTCGAGATCCTGCCCGACGGCACGATTGTCTTGGTAACCTACGGACATTGGGATGAGGGGCAAGAGCCTTACATCCTTGGTGTGCACTTGGATATGGACGAGTTGGATCGTCTCTGGAACGACAAGTAACTCTCGCTCGAAGACGAGCAAATACGATGCAGTCGTAGCGTTTCGGCAGCCGTGGCTCACAGGCCCGACCGTGAGGGAGGGCGTCTACGACTTCTTCTGTTTCTACTCCACTCCAAGGGACGGTCGCTGTACAGAATCGCATGTTCATGAGCAATGAGGCCCAGAGGGTCTGAAGATCGGGTAGACGCCCTCCCTGACGGTCGGGCCTGCGACTACCCGCTACACCAGTTCAAATGGCGCTCTAGGAACCTGAATAGTCGTGATCGATCCAGTTCTTGATCTCCAGTAGATCCGCCCCAAGCCTGCTCGCGGCGTGCCCGTCGAGATAGAGCACGTTTGCGCCGTTGCCGTGGCGGGTTGGGAGTTGGCGGATGGAGTTGTCGTTGCCGTCGACGTGCCGGCGTTGGAACATGTCGTAGAGCTGCGAAATTGAGAAATCCGTTGCGTTTCGGTGGTAGGCACGCCGGTAATAAACGTTGTTGGGATCCTCGGCGTACGCGGTGAGGTACATCGTGGTCGACGGGAATGGGCCCTTGAACGATCGCCACATCTGTCGCTCGCCTCGGAAGCGGCCTTGATCGTCGAATCGCAGGCCGTTGTTGACATAGTGGAGTTGGTGCAGGTCATCGGGCGCTCGACTCGGATCGTGAAAGTACGGCGCTTCGCTATACCAATCGCCGAGCGGCTCTTCCCACGTGGCGCGATTGTCGAGGTACGGCCGCGTCGCCATCGCCCAGGACACATCCGGCACCTGGCCCGCGGCACGCGGGATCCACTGATCGAACTCGTCGGCGTAGAACATCAGCGCCATCCCGATCTGGCGTTGATTCGAGAGGCACGCGAGTTTGCGTGCGCTCTCGCGTCCGCCGGCGATCGCCGGGAGCAGCATCGAGATCAGCACCGCGATGATGGCGATGACGATGAGGATCTCGATAAGAGTGAAGGCGTGGCGTATGGAACGATGAGCCATTGAAATGCTCCGCCGAGAGGACGCTCGACTCGGTGAGTATAAGAAGTTTGGCGGATCGCAGGACCAAGTGTTTGTCCTGGATTCGGGCCTTGAGAGCGCTCGGCACGCCTGCGTTCTGCATGGTTCTGGGCCCATTGTGCTACGGACTCCTCAGGTAAAACCGTGCGGATTGCTCTATCTAGGGGCGATCGGCGGGCCCGTGGGCGGCAACCCCCTTGCCCATCCTCCAGCCAAAGCACCGATCCTCCGATCGATCCGGCGAAGGGGATTCAACATGGCACAGTGGCGTGAGATGATGGGTGTGAGCTTGGTCGGGGGCATGCTCGTGCTCGGCGGGTGCGAGAAGTCCGCCGAGACGCATATCGGACATTGGACGCTCGACACCGAGCGGATGGAAGAGGAGATCCGGGCACAAGCCGAGGCCGAGGGCGCCGACGGCATGGCCCAGTTCGCGATCTCGTTTCTCTCGAAGATGGAAGTCGACCTGCACATCCAGCCCGGCGGCACGTTCGAAGCCAAAGCGGATATGTTCGGCAAGCAGGACCACGCCGCGGGCAGTTGGGTGGTCACGCCCGACGGCATCGTCATGACACCCGAGACCAAGAACGGTGTGGTCGATTCCAGCGCGAAGCCGATCGTGGTGAAGGCCATGGATCGCAATCATCTCAGAGCAGACGGGGATGGGGATATGGAGATGATCTTTGTCAGGGTGGACGAGTAGCCGAGCCCCAAACAAGGGTGCCATGGCCCCTGCTCTGAGCGGCTATGCAAAACAGTCCGGATCACCCATCTCTTTCGGCGTATCGGCATAGCCCCGTAGGGGCGGCCATGGCACCCGGCGGCCCACTATTAGCCGGGCTTCCTCGCCGCACGCCAGACACAGAGCGCGGCACCCGCCACGGCCAACGTCGTGGCGGTGCCATATCCGATCTTCCAGCCGGTGATGCCTGCGTATTCAAATGATGCAAGGAATCCAAAGCCGCAGAACGCGGCGATAGCGAGCAGGGCGACCGCAGCGATCGCGAGGGAGATTCGGCCGTTCATGGCTGGTACTCCGAGACCGTTCGTGGGCAGCGTAGGTCGCTTCGGTCTCGGCCCGAATAGACTTGTCCAATGCTCTTCATCATCGGAGTCACTCTCGTCGTCGGGGTGCTGTCTGCCATATTCCTGTTGATCTGGTGGCTCTGGCAGGACCGGAACTCTCCGGAGAAAGACCGCCGGTTCGGCAGAACTACGACCAAGCCCAGCGACGATGGCCCTCGTGCCGAGAACGGTCCTGATTCCTTCGTTTCCTGAGCGAATGGAAACTGTCTTTGAGAGGGCGTTGCGCTCGGCTCGCATAGCCGCTCAAAGCAGCGGCCATGGCACCCATGTCTATGTTGCGGATTGAAGCAAAACAAAACACCCCCGCCAGGGCTCGAACCTGGGACCTCCGGTTTAGGAAACCGGCGCTCTATCCAACTGAGCTACGAGGGCACGGTGGGATTCTAGACGCTTGTGTTTGGTGCTTGTGCGATCGCCGCGAGAGAACGGGCCTTCGAGCAGCAAGAACAACAAAACCATCGGCAGGATCGACAGGACCGTCCCGGCCATGAGCAGGCCCCGATCCCCATATTGCACATCCCGCGCTTGAGCCAACGCCACCGACAACGGCATCTTGTCGGGGCTATACAGAATCA
>JAJDDL010000044.1 GCA_029260335.1 Phycisphaerales bacterium
GCATACATGCCGATCATCAACCACAGATACGTCAAGTTGAATGCTGTGCCCCAGAGCAGAGCGATCGCGGCGGCTAGCCCTACGAACGGAACCGTGATAATCAGCAGGTTGAGCATGCGCACAGGCAACGGCGTACGGTCGGCGTGATCATTGCCAGAGCGGAGCGAAAGGTCGGCGGCGGTATGTTTGAGAGTTGTCATTCGTCGGAGTTCCTTGCTCTTTGTGATTCGCGGTAGGTTGTCAGGGGCACTCTTATCGACAGTGAACATTGCAGAGAATCAGGAGGTTTGATTGCTCGATGGTGTCCGTGCGCCCATCCAGAATGACTGCCAGTTGCCATTCGCGCGCCGTGCAGCGATGATTGCGTAGAGACACGACGCCAGGTTTCCCAGAAGAAGCACGCTGATGATCCATGCCGACGCGATGACCGGCGACCGCTCACGGTAGAGCACCCAGCCGCAGAAAAGCAGAAAGCCGATGTAGAGATCAATCATCGACAGATGGAACCAGGGATACCGAAACAGCACCTTGGCCTCACTGAAGAACTCGCCGAAGATCAGCGCGTACGCGATCCCCGCAGCCATCACGATAAAGCCGATAATCAGAAGTCTCACAGCCGTTCGCATTGTGGTCTCCGTGCGCCCGCGGTTCACGCCGAGGCGTTCGGGCAAAGCCCCTTGGTGTACACGATCTGCGAGACGCTGATGAGCCCAGCGCGGAATATCGCCGCGCACCCGTGAAGATAGAAGTTCCATCGTCGGCGAAAGTTCTCGTCGTACATGTCGCTGATTTCGTCCCAGTGTTCATTGAAGTTTGACGCCCAAGCCATCAGCGTGCGATCGTAGTCGTCGCTGAACCGCTGCCAGCTCTTGATGTGCAGGCGCGTGTCGGGCGGCGGGGTGAGCTCACGCTGCTTGGGGAGGTACCCGTCGGGGAAGATGTACCGCAGAATCCAGATCATGAACTGATCGAACCGGCGGTTGCTCGTTCGCGAGAGCATGTCCGAGGAGATCACCTGCAACGCGCATGAACCGCCCTCCTTGAGCGACCGATCGATCACGCGATAGAACGCCTTGAGGTTCTTCCGTCCAACCGCTTCGATCATCTCGATCGACGCGATGTGGTCGAAAGTGCCTTCAAGGTCGCGGTAGTCCTTCAGCAGGATCTCGACCGGCAGCCCCTCGCAGCGTTGGCGGGCGTACTTGGCCTGCTCCTCGGACACCGTCAGCCCGGTCACACGCACGCCGTACTTCGACGCAGCGTGCTCGGCGAAGTTGCCCCATCCGCACCCAATGTCGAGCACGTGTTGGCCCTGCTTCAGATCCAGATTCCTGCAGAGCGCGTCAAGCTTGGCTTCCTGCGCCTCGGCGAGCGTCTGCGCGTCGGCCCAGTATCCGCTGGTATAGGTCATGCTCGGATCGAGCATGCAGCGGAACAGATCGTTGCCGAGGTCATAGTGCCGCTTGCCGATGTTGAACGCGCTCTTCCCGACCTGACGGTTGAACACGCGCTGTTCGAGCAGGATCCATGCGAGCTTCGCCCACATCGACGGCGACATGCCGTTTGGCCCGTTGACGAGGGCCTTATGCAGCGCCCGGTCGAGATGCTCGGCTGACCAGTCGCCCTGCTCGTAGCTCTCGCCGAGCCCGAGCATGCCGTCGCGATTGATCCGGCGTCGGGCGCGCGGGTTCGTGATGTTGATGTGCCATTCCGATTCGATGTCGGGTACATCCGCCAACGCGGGAGCGCGCAGGGCGAGCTTATTCGATGTCATTACAGATCTCCATTGAAAGGCGTTTTGAGTTGGCTCCACGAACGGTCCCGACCTCTGCTTGCTAATCGCAACGCGCGGGCTCGCAGGCAGACCCAGATCGATTGCCTACCCGCGGGCGTGGTCGCCGGATCCGAGGGCACGGGCTTTGCGAAGACCGGCACCCGTTTCCTAAACACCAGCACGAGCGCCTGCAAGTGGATGCGTAGCATGATCGTCGCGGCAAAGAACGGCGCACCGATCAGCGTGCGCTGCAGCGTGGCGGTCGTCATCGGTTTGCCAGCCCCAACCATCGACGCGGTGAGGACGGGCCGGCCGGCCTCTTGCAACTGAATCACGACGGCGAAGCTGTCGTCGCCGGTCCGCAGCCGAACGTCGTACGTCCCTGACACCTCAAGGAATGGCGACACGTGAAACCGCTTCGGGATTGAGAAGCGGCTGGTGGCGGCGTCGTTATCCGAGCCCGGCACGGCGACGTAGTGATGCATCTCTGCAAACGTGTTTCGCACCTCGCACACGAGGGCCAGGAGTCGACTGTCGGACCCGAAGCACAGGTAGAAGCTGACCGGGTTGAACACGTAGTGCGCGACGCGCGGAATCGTCACCAGCGTGATGCGGTCGCACACAATGTCATGTCCAGCGTCCACGAGCACGCCGAGCACCTTGTCGCGGATCGATCCCTTTCGGTCGCCACCGTAGTCGCGGTCGTGGATGCTCGCGAGCGCCATCCGATTGTGCCCGAAGCCGCGAACAGTTCGCCCCAACACCGGAAGCTCGTCGACATCGACCGCCAGCCAGAACATGCGGTAGCGAAATGCGTGCCCACGATCGGCGAATCGGCGGTGGGCCGTATGCCCGTGGAAGATGCGCGACCTCACAGCGACACCCCGAAGTGTTTCGCGACCTTGATCGCCGAGACCACCCCGTCTTCATGAAATCCATATCGCAGATACGCTCCGCAGAAATACGTCTGCCTCGTCCCGTTCATCGCTCGAAGCTCGCTTTGGGCTTCGAGCGAACGCGCCGTATAGCCGGGGTGCGTGTACTCGACTTCGTACAAGACCTTCGCAGGGTCGACATGGTTGGCCGCGTTCAACGACACCAGATACTCGCGCTGCGTGTCGAGTCCCTGAAGGCGATTCATGTGATAGGTAATCGGCACGAGCGCGTTGGGGTCGGCCTCGCCGCGCCGAAGGTAGTTCCACGACGCCCAGAGTCGCCTATCCAGTGGCATCACCGACTCATCGGTGTGCAGTTGGACACGGTTCTTGTGGTAGTCCCACGCCGACAACGCCGCACGCTCGCCCTCATCGGCGTCAGACAACGCGGCGAGCGACTCGTCGGCGTGCATCGCGAGCACGACGCCGTCAAACCGCTCCGCGTCACGCCCTTTGATACGGATCACTGCGCCATCTTCGTCGCGTGAGATAGACTCGACCGGTGAGTTGACTCGCAGAGTCCCCTTAAAGCCTTTGCGAAACGCGCGCACATATGCCTGGCTGCCGCCGACAATCGTCTGCCAGGTCGGACGCGTGCTGAGATCGATCATGCCGTGATTGGCGAAGAACCGGATGAACGTCTTGGCTGGGAACTCCATCATGCCCTCGGCCGGACTCGACCACACCGCGGCTGCAAGCGGGATCACGTAGTTCTCGATGAAGAACCGACTCGAACCGATCCGATCAAGGTACTCACCGAGGGTCACCGAGCCGATGCGGTCGTGCTCCATATCCGAGATCGTCCGGCGAGCAAACGACCGTTGCTCGCGAATCATGCCGAGCAGACGCGGACTCAAGATGTTCGTTGGCTTGCGCATGAACTCGCGCAGCCCCGGGCCGACATATCCGACCCTCGTGCGGTCGCAGTAAAAACCAAACGACATGTCGCTATCGCGCAGCTTGACGTCCCACTCGCCGAGCAGTTGATAGAAAGTTGGGTACGTCTTGGGGTTGCAGACAATGAACCCCGTGTCAATCGGCACGCGCCGCGTGTCCT
Organism: Phycisphaerales bacterium; assembly: GCA_029260335.1. Classification (GTDB taxonomy): domain Bacteria; phylum Planctomycetota; class Phycisphaerae; order Phycisphaerales; family UBA1924; genus S146-42. The sequence continues at coordinate 3,767 of JAJDDL010000044.1, forward strand.
CATCCACCTCGATGGTGTTCGTGTGCCCGCCGACGTAGTCATTCCGCTCGAAAAGAGTCACGTCGTGGCGCTTCGAGATCAAGTGCGCCGCAGCGATCCCACCGATTCCTGCTCCGACGACCGCGACCTTCATGCTTGCATCTTCTTCCAGACCCTGGTCATGATCCGATCGTAAATCGGGTACGGGACGATCCGCAGGAACTTGATCGTGGTGCTGAACGGGAACGGGAACGAGATCGACTTGCGACCGCGTTCGATGCCCTTGCAGATAATCTGCGCGGCTTTGTCAGGCTCAACCAGAAACGGCATGTGAAAGTCGTTCTTGTCGGTCAACGGCGTGCGCACAAACCCCGGGTTCACCACCGTCACCCCGACGTCGTGGTCGGCTAAATGAAAGCGAGTGCTCTCGAGGAACTTGATCATCGCGCCTTTGCTGGCGCTGTACGCAGCAGCACGTGGCAATCCGCGGAACCCCGCCAAGCTCGCGATACCGACGATCCGCCCCTCGCGACGCTCGATCATCCCCGGCAGCACCGCTTCAATGCAGCGCAGCATGCCGCCGTAGTTCACGTCCATGAGCCCGAGATACTCAGCGGTGTCGAACGCCTCAGGCGTCGTGAATAGGTGCGTTCCGGCGTTGGCGATCAGGACATCAAGTCCGCCCAGTTCGTCCGCGATTTCGGCCCCGATTGCCTTCATTCGTTCGAGGTCGGTCACGTCCCCCGCTTTGACCGATACCTCCCCGCCGCGGGCCCGCACCTCGTCGGCCAACTCGTTGAGCCGCTGCTCATTCCGGGCGGTCAGGACCGTAGTTGCCCCCCTGTCGGCCAGCTCCAATGCCAGCGCCCGCCCGATCCCCAGGCTGGCGCCGGTCAACCACACTCGCTTGCCACGAAGCGGGGTCATGCTGGGTGCTCATTTAGGGCCTGGACGTCCATACATCGGGTTTCGCCCGGCCTACTAGTGCGGATTCGCGTTTCGTGAGAATCTCGGTTAAGCTGCTGTCCGGGCACAGTTCGAAGCGACCCAAACGCGTATCGAAACCACGTCCAAGGCGGGATCACGCGATTAACCGCAGATGAGCGGGCGAACGGACTTGAACCATCATCATTCAGCTAGTTCGCGGTTCAGCCAATGGTCAGCACCTACTCAATGTTTCTTGCATGGTCACTCATGCTCCCGCATTGGATCGGGCGATTCATGCCTTGTCGAACCCCACGCGGCGATCCGTCATCGAACGGCTCCAGCATGGCCCTGCAACCGTGACCTCGCTGGCCGAGCCGTTTGACATGGCCCTGCCGTCATTCCTCCAGCATCTCAAGGTGCTGGAAGACGGCGGTCTGGTGCGATCACGCAAGCAAGGACGAGTTCGGCCCGTAGAAGCGTTGCCAAACAAGTTGAAGCCGCTGGGACTGGCTCGATCAACGACGAGCGGATTGGCCAAACGCGTGGATCAAGCTGGACGGACCCGATGGTATTCGCAACGAGGCCCAGAACTGATTCGGGCCAGAACCGACCCTCCGAGGCCCGTGAAAGCGCGAGCCAGGGCCCTCTCTAGGGAACTTTTCCGAGGATTCCAGCGCGGTGCCGACTGGCGGGAAGTTCTCGTCGGAGGCTGGACAAGCCATACGGGCGTTGGTAAGGTTGTCGCGATGAAGTCCTTTCTGTCCCATCACCACCATCACGCAACCCCTGAGGGGAGTGGGCTGTGATCGTGGCTTGAGGGACCTGTGATTCCCCAGACGATTGATGCCGGCTCCAAGCCGGCGATTTTCGTTTTGGGATCGATGCCAAAGCGGATCAATGGCTGGAGCCGGGCTCAACAAGGAGCTTGGCCGTGTCAGAATGCAATGAGATCGAGGATCAAGTCCGGTTCGCGATTCCCAAGGGCCGGATGTTCGACGAGGTGGCGCGACTGCTCGCCGACGCGGGCCTGCGGGTCCGCGCGACCAATCGGGATTATCGCCCGGCAATCTCCATGGAGGGCATGGAGCTCAAGGTCCTCAAGCCGCGAGCGATCGTGGAGATGCTCGATTCAGGAGCGCGAGACCTGGGGTTTGCCGGTGCCGACTGGGTGCGGGAGAACCACTCGGACTTAGTCGAGTTGGTCGACACGGGTCTCGATCGTGTGCGGCTTGTTGCGGCGGCACCGGATTCGGTACTGCAAGGTGGTGCGCTGCCCAAGCGGCAATTGGTCGTTGCGTCAGAGTACGTGAACCTGACGACTCAATGGATCGCCGAGAGAGGGTTTGATGCACAGGTGCTGCGGTCTCATGGCGCGACCGAGGTGCTGCCGCCCGAGGACGCAGACTGCATTGTGGACAACACGGCGACCGGCGCGACTCTGTCTGCAAACAACCTACGGATCATCGATGAACTCATGGTCTCGACGACACGCCTCTATGCGTCGCCCAGGGCCATGGAGTATCCGGCCAAACGCGAGCGAATCGAACGGTTCAGCATGCTCGTGCGATCGGTGCTCGAGGCCCGCCAGCGTGTCATGCTTGAGGTAAATGTCTCGGCCGACTTGCTCGAAAGGGTCATTGAGATCCTGCCTTGCATGCGCGAGCCCACGGTCGCGCCGATGCACGGCGGGACGGGCTTTGCGGTCAAGGCCGCGGTACCCCGCACACTTCTTCCCCGCGTCATTCCCGCCGTGAAGGCCTGCGGCGGATCGGACATCGTCGTCAGCACACCCGAGCAGATTGTGCCATGAAGAACCAAACCTCCTATAGCGTGCCGACCCTTCGTGCGGCCTCTCATATCCGCGGCCTGGAGCCATACCGACGATCCACAAGCGATTTGCCCATCGATATACACCTTGATGCGAACGAGGGCGTGCCGGCACAAGGCTCTTTGGGTGAATCGCTCTCGACAATGACTGAAGCTGGAATCTCTCGATACCCGGACGCCAGAGTTCTGGAGTCCAAGCTCGCGAGCCGTTTGGGGCTCGAACCCTCGCGCATCGTCGTAACCAACGGCGGGGACGACGCGATCGATCGTATTTGTCGAGCGGTAATCGAGCCAGATTCAAGGGCGGTGATACACGACCCTACGTTCGAGATGATCGCCCGGAGCGTGCAGCTCGCGAGTGGC
>JAJDDL010000431.1 GCA_029260335.1 Phycisphaerales bacterium
CGGAGGTTCGAATCCTCTCGCCCCGATTCATGTCCGACACTTCCTCGGTAAGTGCCGGTTGAGAAAGCGGATGCGGGCGGTTCAATCTCGTCTCTCCACCCTTGGTTTGGGTCCTCTCGATTGAACTGAACAGGCTCGCGTAGTGGCCGCCGATACACTGTCGGCATGAGTGCCCGACCGCCCAGGTTGACACGATGGGTTTCGGCGATCCTGGTCCTCCACGGACTGGGCGCTTCGCATGCCTGCGCGCAGTACCCGGCATCTCGCAGAGCTGACACCGTCGATGAGTACCATGGCACGCGGGTTCCCGACCCGTACCGTTGGCTCGAAGCTGTCGATCTGCCCGAGGTCGATCAATGGGTCTCGGCGCAGAACGCTCTCGCCCAGCCGCGGCTTGAGGGCCTTGGTCGCCGAGATCACTTTCTGGCCCGGATCGAATCGATCGAAGCATCCACCGAACCATGCCGCATCAGGCGCCAGTGGGGTCGTTGGATCACTACGGTTCAGCGTGCAGACGGCTCACTCGAGTTCTACGTCCAGGAAGATCTCGAAGCTGAACCACGCCCGCTCTTCTCGCCAAGACGACGGTTCCCTGATCGGCAGGAATCCGTGCGCGATGTGAGCCTCTCGCCCGATGGCCAACTGCTCGCGTATACGTCGTCGTCAGGCGGCGGGACATCGTTGACGCTCCGGTTATTCGACTTGGATCGTGAGGTGGATCTCGAAGACGTGATCGAAGACACCAAGTGGGGACTTCCGCAGTGGACGGCCGACAGCCGGTCGATCCTGTACCAGCGGCTTCGGAAGCCGGGGCACACGCAGCCCGACGGGATCGATCGCGAAAGCGCGACCTGGCGACACACCATTGGTTCTGATCCGAGCGAGGATCGTCTGATCTACGCCGTCGATCCTGACGATGTGGGCGCGGGGGCCACAGTTTCGGTGCCGTGGCCGGGGCGATACGCGTTCGTCTCGGATCATTACGAGTTCAAGAACAGTGTCGTGGTGCTCGATCTCGGTGAGCCGCACACGCCGAACTTCAATGGGCCTCGTATCGACATCACCGATGGACGATCCGGGTCGAACAGGGTCATCGGGGTCGTCGATTCCACGGTCTACATCCTGACAACTGATCGAGCACCACGAGGTCGAGTCGTCGCCGTGGATGTCGAAGACCCCTCGACACGACGCACCATCATCCCCGAGTCGGAACACCTCCTCGAGCGGGCGACCATCGCCGGCAACCGGATCTGCGTCGGCAACATGCGAGACGTGGCGAGCCAACTCCTCGTCTTTGATCTCGATGGAGCACTGATCGGCGAGGTGCCCCTGCCGACACGAGGCTCGGCCTTCTTCTTCAGTTCGGACGCATCGACCGAGACGATGGCCTTCGCATTCGACTCGTTCACCCATCCGCAGACGTCGTACGCGCTCAACACGACAACGCTCCACTCCGAGCGGATCTCGATGGACGACGAATCGATCGATCCGGACGAGTTCGTCACCGAGCAGGTATTCTTCGACTCGCGGGACGGCACGCGCGTCCCGATGTTCATCGTGCGCCAAAGAGATCAGGAACGCGGCAAGCCCCAGCCCACAATGCTGTACGGGTACGGCGCCGCCGGCGCTGTCTTTGGACCGATCTTCACACCTGAGTGGTTCGCGTGGGTTGAAGCGGGTGGCGTGTTTGCCCTCGCCAATGTCCGCGGAGGGGGCGAGTACGGTGAGGAGTGGTACCGGGCCGGCTGCCTGGAGAACAAGCAGAACACCTACGACGACTTCATTGCCGCGGCTGAGCACCTCATCGAACAGGGTTACACCACCAGCGACCAGCTTGCGATTCATGGCATGTCAAACGGCGGCATGCTTGTTGGCGCGGTGATGACGCAGCGTCCCGAGTTGTTCGCCGCTGCGGTCCCCGTCGCTGGCGTGCTAGACGCCTTGCGTTTCCCGTCATTCACTGCGGGGCCCCGGTGGGCGAAGGACATGGGCGATCCAACCATCGCGGAGCAATTCGAGTGGCTGCACTCCTGGTCCCCGCTGCATCGGATCGAGGACGGGGCGTGCTACCCGGCGACGCTTGTCACAACCGCAGCGAACGACGATGTCGTCCACCCAAGCCAGTCCTACAAGTTCGCCGCTCGGTTGCAGAAGGCACAGGGATGCGACCGGCCCGTCTTGCTCCGTGTGTACAACACGGGCGCGCACAGGGTCGATCAGGGCTCACCCGGACAGCGGGTTCAGGCAGCGGACCGCCTGGCGTTCATCGCTCTTCACACAGGCCTCTCGGATATCGCCGCGCCGAGTCCTCTTGGCAGCGAATCAAAATAGTCTGCCTCACGTTCCACGGCGAAACCAGAAGCCGTGTTTCAAGGCTCCAGAGGGCGATCTCGTCGGTGAATAGTTCAACTGGTGTCCTCTCGCCCCGACTTCAATGTCAACTTGGGGTCGGAGTGCTGATCCGACAACTCGGGTGGCCCGCGCATTCATCGGCGCGAATATTGTCTCTGGTCTGTGCCGAAGAAATATCCAATGCACAACGTCCCGATTCGGGATCTAGAAGTTCCTGATCGCCTCATACCGCCACGGCGAGTACAGAGAGTCCCGGCGTCATTCTGATTGAGATTGCAGTTTCCCAGGGCTTCATCGCGAGGTCTATCCGGCGGGCTTGTATCGCACGGCAAGTGGATAATGAGCATCCTCGCCATTGGGAAGCGACAGTTCAACGACAAATGCGTCATCGGGATTGATCGATCTGAGCATCTCCTTGCGGCAGAGAATGAAATCAGTGCGATCGCCGGCGGACTCGGTCACGAAGCCGTCGGATTCCTCCCGATCACTCAACGGGTCTCGAAAGCCATTCTCGTCGTAGACCTGGTACATAGGCGAATCGTTCTCGGCGTGGAATGAGCCGAGGATGAGCACCCGCTTGTTGCGTGCGTGCTTCTGGGCGAGAGCGACCGTGGCGCGGGCCTCGGCTTCTCGCCAGTAGGAGAATCGGTTGCCGCCTTTGTGATCGATTGTGAGAATCGTGAGTCGTTCGCCGGGGATGTCGAGTTCGACCAGGAGCGGGGATTGGCGAAAACGAAGGGGCGAGCCCGCGAAGGGGTTGTTGCGATCGCCCGCTTGCTTTGGATGCTCGCCCTCGAACGTCTGATCGGCGAAGGCTCGCACGTTCAAGATTGGGAATCTGCTGAGGACCGCATTCTCGGTGCCGTCTTCGTGCCCGACGTCGAGTGAGACGATGTGCTCATAGCCCATGTCGGCGAGGTGGTTTGCGACAAAGTCCCGGACTGCTTGCTCGGACTCGACGCCCTGGATGGCCAAGACGTCGGCGTCGGTCGAGCGCAGGGCCTGGGCAACCGAGCTCAGCAGGTCCTCGCTTGCTCCTACGAGTTGTTCGTCGGCGTTGTAGGTGGCAATGGTGATCGCACCGGGTGACATGACCGAGCTGATGGCAAACCAGCCGGCCGCAACAAGTACGGCAAGTCCAGCAATGATCAGAACCAAGGCTTTGGGCTTCATTGCCCTCTCCTAAAAAGCGTTTGCATCGAGATCGACCTTGTTGTTGCCGGTCATGCTGTAGAAGCGGTCGCCCCAGAGGCGATCGCGGACGCTCTCGTGCAATCTCATGGTGTCGACGTGCGTGTCGACGAACACGAAGTTGGCGGTGTCGGACTGATGGTGGCGCCCGACGGCGTTGAGCCGGGTTCGGCCGTTGATGATCACGTGCTCGTCGAGCTGCCTGCGAGCGAGGATCGCGTCGCGCGACGGATAGACGAAGCCGGGCTCATCGCCGTCTGGCTCGTCGAAGACCTTGTTGCCGGCCTGGACGCCGAGAAACGGCGGGAGGGACCGGTGGCTCTTGATCTTGCCCGTCTCGCTTGTTGCGAGCGACCTCCAGGCGTTGCCGTTGTCAAAGAACTCGGTGGCGAGGATGGTCTTTGACGGCCCCATGGAGGATCCATCGACATCGCTTCCGCGGACGAAACGGCTCCGTCGAGGGGTATCTGCGTTGAGTTTGTTGCGCGAGAAGACCGCCGCGTTGCCTGTGTAGGCCATGCGTGCGGCTTGGCGATCCATGGGAAGGCTCGCGGGCGAGGCTTGGCCCAGATCGTTGATCTGGCCAGGTTCCCAATGTTCAGGGTTGGGACCCGGGCTCGTGCGCGGCGCGCCGCCGTTGAGGACCGTTGGGCATCGAAAGGCGGCTTCGGGGAGGTTGGCGTTGCCCTTCATGCCGTCGTACAGCGCAAACGACCAGTGGATGTAGCCTTTGCGGCGGTCGGGGTGCTCGGTGAGTTGATCTTCGACCCGCAAACGGCCGGAG
>JAJDDL010000432.1 GCA_029260335.1 Phycisphaerales bacterium
GGACGCGTCTTTGTCGTCGCAGGAGATATCTTCCCCGCGTGCCCAGCCGACCTCGACGACGATGGCGATGCCGACGCCGACGATTTCTTCACGTACTTGGACGCATTCGCAACCGCCAACACCGATGTCTGTGACATCGACCTCGACGGCGATTGCGACGCCGACGATTTCTTCGGCTACCTGGACGAGTTTGCGCGAGGCTGTGGATGAGTCTGGTAGAGTATTTCGAGTGACCAACCTGGCCGATGGTATTGCCAACCTCTTTGAGCAGAGGATCAATCCGCGCACAGGGCAAGTTGACCACCCCAGAGCGTCAGACGACAAAGCCGATTGACCGCTCGCGAAATGATCCAACCTAGCTTCTTAGCACCCCTGCGCAAACAGATCGAGATAACCGAAGAAATCGTCGGCGTCGCAATCGCCGTCGCCATCGATATCACAAACCGGCGCATTCCTCGCCGCAAACGCGTCGAGGTAGTCGAAGAAGTCGTCTGCGTCGGCATCGCCATCGCCATCGATATCCGCTCCGCAACGAGACCCGCCGACCTCCACGATCAGATCGAGCATCACCGGGAAGTGATCGGCCGCGATCTGGCTTGCCAGCCCGGGATTGCCGGGGAATGTCTCAAGCTCCGGCGGGATCCCGCCATTGGCGTTCGCCGGGGCAGAGTTGAACACAAACGCCCGCCGCTTGGTGGTCACGCTGTCCTGATAGAGCAGGTAGTCCAGCTTGTTGCTGCCGCGAGTGGAGCGGCTTCCCGTGAATGGTTCGGTGGCGTCGTCTTCGCTTGCATCGCTCAAATCGCGATCGTTGCCATCACTCCCGCCAACGGCACACCCAGTCGCCAACCACTCGACCGGCCCGCGACGCCCGTTGCGGTCCTCGTCCTCGTTGAGATCGCCGCCGACGATCACGGGCGTGAACTCGTCAAGAATCACCTGGATCTGCGGCGACTCAAAGATGTTGTTCTCGGGATCCACCGTGCCAGTTCCCGCACCATTCAGGGCATAGTGCACGAAGTAGCCGCCGTTCTGGCTCGCGTTGCGCCGCTGCTCGATGTCGTCGGAGCTTCCCCCGGCTTTCAGGTGACCGTTGATCACGACCATGTCGCCCATGAAGATGTCATCGGGCAGATCGATCTCGGCGATCTGGAGCCCGCGGATGCCGCCGTTGCCGCCCGGCGCACAATCGCCCGAGGGACCGATGAACGGAAGATCATCCGACAGCGCCTTGCCATCGCCATTGAGATCCATGAACGGATAGCGGCTCAGGATGACGTTGCGATTGAAGTTGTCGTTGCGCGTTGTCACAAACACGAACGGCATGTCGAACGCCGGGTCATACTTCTGCACCCAACTCGTCACAGCGCCGCCTCGGAACGGGTCGTTGCCGCCGTGGAGCAATAGATCGAGCGTGGTCGTGAGCTCGTTCACGCTGTCGACCCCGCCCCCGGTGCCGTTGCCCGTGTTGTCGCCTGTTTCTTGCAAGATCAGAACGTCGGGCTTCATCGAGGCGATGATCCGCACGAGCGCGTTCCAGTTGTTGAACGCGTCGGTCTTGGTGTTGGTTGAGCAGATGCCGTCCTCGACGTTCCAGGTCATCACGCGCACGTCGGTGGGCTCGCTCTTGCCCCACTGCCCGTTGCCCGGGTCCCATTGGGCAAGTGATGACGTTGTCAACCCGAGCAGCGCAACGAAGGCAGTCCTGAACATCAACCCACTCCTTCTAACAACCAACCCCGGTTGGATTGATCCACAGAATCGTTATCCGGTTCATAATACAACATCTACTTGTCCGAAACTCTTCCGAAACAGCGGAGCCCCCCGGTTTCCCGAAGGGCCCGCCTAATCTCTCTCCCTGGCTCAACTCGGGCCTACTGGCAGCCCGCCACGAAGTCATCAAGGAAGTCGAAGAAGTCCTCGGAGTCAATGCCTCCGTCAAACGTCCGGTCCGCGGCGCAGGCCCCGGCGACGAACTGATCGAGGAAGCCGAAGAAGTCTTCGGAGTCCAACACGCCGTTGGCATCGATGTCTGCCGGGCAGAACCCGAAGCCCTCGTCGATGTTGCCGATGTAGAGCAGCGTCTGGTACGACTCATCGCCCGAATCGGGGTTGCCACCACCGCTGGTCGGATCTTCGAAATCACCGTCGCCATCGACGTCGTAGGTGATATCCACTGCGAGCATGATGCCGCCCAAGTGACGAGGGTCAGCGTTGTCCAACCCGGTGGTATCTACGTTGTTCCACGAACCCGGGTTGATGCCCGAGCTAAACAGCGTGCCCGAAGAGACGCTGTTGGAATCGGCAATACCAATGAACTGGATCTGGTAGTCCGTGCAAGAGTTCAGACCCTGACGGACAAAGCCCTGCTCGATAATCCGCTCCAGTTCATAGCCGCCCGACGCCGGGTCGTACACGGCGCGGATCAGTGCGGAGTCAAAGTCGACAAATGGATCGCCGTTCTGATCGATCTTGTCGAGCGCCACCGCAGAGACAAACCAGATGTTGCCCGCCGAGTCGATAGTCGGTGCCGACATGCTCGGGCCAAGCGGGTTGCCACCGGTGACCTGATCGAGCGTCACGAGGTTGCCGATCACGTCGCCGCCGGGCCCGTCCTTGATGGGCTTGCCGCGGAAGTCAGGATCGAAGAAGTCGATCCACGCCGCGAGCACCCAGGTAGCGGTGCCTTCGGGATCATCGGGATCGAAGTGCGCGACGACCAACGCGTTGAACGGGTCAATCGTGCCCAGGCCATCGATCAGATACGCCGTGCTCGCGGCGACGCCCAGGCCATCGCTGGTCGTGCCGACCGCGACCTGCCCATTGCCGCCGCGGAACGCGACCTGGCTTCGATAGTGCTCGAATCGCCACTCGCCGAACAGGTCGTCGCTCGTGTCCACCGTGTACGCGTCAACCGGATCGCTCACCGCGACCGGCGGCGTGAACCCGCTCGTGCGGAGCACACTGCCTCCCGCATCGATATCAAACATGTTGAAGCTATCGGTGGCGCCACCGGCACTCTTGCCGAGCATAACCCCGGTCGCGACGCTCCCATTCATCAGGCTAATGGGGCTCAGATACAGGCTGCCGCGGACATCGGTGATGCCGTTGTTGAAGTGCGTGCCATCGCTCGTAAGCGAGTTAAAACCACGCACCCACTGGTCGTCGAAGTTCGCACCGGCGATGTTGGGTGAGCCCGCGATGCTCTCGGGGAACGCCGTGGGCGTGCTGTGGGTCGTCGCCGAGTTGGTCAGCAGTCGCGTCGTGGCGTCCAGATTCGAACCGCTGTCACTGAGAACATTGGTCGTCGTTCCATCGCGCCCGAGCGTGTCGATGTGATAGTAGTTGTCGCCGGTCAGCGCATCGGGGCCGGCAACGCCGAACCCGTCGGCACGCAAATACGCGTTGCCGTTCGCATCGATCCCGCCGACACCGATCTGCGATGAATCGCCATCCTCACCAGGCAGCACGTTGGTCGAAGTATTGACACGCGTGATGTATAACCGCGCCGGGAAGTCGGGGTCGTAGTTGATGATCGCGGTCGTCGAGTTGTTGGTGATCCCCCCGAAGTCAGCAAAGATCGCGGCCATCTGGGTGCTGTTGACCGTACCGCCGTTGGACGGATCCTCGAGCACGCCCGCGCCGGCGTTCTCTGTCGGGTGAATCCCCAGCCCCGGCTGGTCCCACGACCAATACCCGGCCTGAGGAAACGCAGCCTTGTTGAGCTGATCCTGGCTCATGCCCCAGGCACTGGTCAGGTTGTTGAAAAACTGGTCGGTGCTCTTGGGGCTCTTGGCGATGGGCGCCATGCCGAAGAACGTCCCCCATGAGCCGAACATGGGCACCAGGTCAACCCGATACGCCGCGACCTGGCTCTGGCCGTCGGTCGAGTCATACGTCAGCGCATCGCCTGGTAGGCCCTGGGCCCCACCCGCTGCACGCGAGACGCTGTCCTGGGCATTGGCCGAAGCCGCGAGCCCCGCTGCCATCGTTAGACCGATCGCACGATTGATTCTCATTTCTCTTCTCCATTGTCCGGATGGCAAACCCCAGCCGTCGCCGGGCCCAAGGCAGATGGCTCTGGGCCAGATCTCAAGCACGAGCAAAGCCAGCCCCCGCGAGCCAGCTTGCCGCAAATCCTATCAGTCGAGCTTGCCGGAACCAAGACTCAGCAAGCATTGAGCCCCAATAACGCGCGAAGTTTGCGCTCTGGGCGAGGGGGCCGTCTTGGACAACCGACAGCCATCTCCCGCTCGAAAACGCTCTGGCTACCAGATGGCGAAGCCGCCGGACCTGCAAAAACGGATGAACGCCTCGTACGCATCCTTGTTTGGGCCGCCCAGGGCTTCGAACTGACTTATCGGACGATCCGTTGAGAAATACAGCCACGGCGGGCACCCAGGGGCAGAGACCCGCGTGATCCCCTCGCCCACAAGCGAGTCGTGGGTGGGCAGATCCTCCAGGATGGAGCCCAAAGCCTCGGCCAGCCGAGCCGCGTCCGCAGCCGAGACCTTCTGGCCCTTGCACGTGACGTAGTCCGCCGGATTCCAGCGTCGGCCGGGATCGTTGGACGTGATCTGCTCCCAGGCCGGCGGCGGACTCGTGCCCGCCGGTCGCCAGCCGCGGTCCCAGCCAAGTCGGAGCAAGGAGACCCACCCCCGATTGTTCAGGGCAAACTCGCCGTGTTGGCCTCGCAAGAGGATTCCCATCCGTGGACGGTAGGCCACAGCCGGACAAACCCCGCAGTCGCGATCGAACCCGCCGCCGCGCTCATCGCAACTCCCCCACCGCGTCTGACTACGCTCGGTTCGTGCACGGACGCATCCCCTTCTACTACGGCTGGATCATGCTCGGCGTCGCGGTCGCGATGGCGATGGCGACCATGCCGGGCCAAACCGCGGTCGTCGCGCTCTTCAACACATCCTTCCGCGACGCACTCAATCTCAAGCTGAGCGAGCTCGCCGGCGCTTACGCGCTGGGCACTATCCTCGCCGCCCTGCCATTGCCGCTCGTCGGCCGTGCCGCCGACCGTTTCGGATTGCGCATTGTCACGGGCGTCGTCGTCGTCGCGTTTGCGCTCGCGTTGGTCTTCCAGAGCCAGGCCTCGTCGCTCTCGATGCTTGCGATGGGCTTCTTCCTCATGCGATTCCTTGGCCAAGGCTCGCTTGGCCTGCTCGCTGGCCACACCACCTCGATGTGGTTCGAACGCAGGCTCGGCCGAGCGCACGCGATCCTCGCCATCGGCGGCTTCATGGCCGGCTCTGCGATCGCACCCCAACCCGTCGCGTGGCTCATCGCACAACTTGGCTGGCGCTACGCCATGCTCGCGCTCGCGGCGTTTGTCTTCTTCCTGGTCATGCCGTTGGTGCTCACGGTGTTTCGCGATCGCCCCGAGCAGATCGGTCAGCACCTCGATGGCGATCCGGTCGAGCATGAGAAGCACGACATCGCCAATGGCGGCTCGCCCCCGCCGGGTGATCCCGCGTTCACGTCTCGACAGGCACTGAAGACTCGCGCGTTCTGGGTCCTCGTCCCGGTCATGGTCGCCAATGGACTCATCGGCACCGCGCTGCTCTTCAATATGCAGGCCATGCTCGAGACCGCTGGGCTTGAAGGCACCGAAAAACAAGCCGCGCTCGCGATTCAGTCCTGGCCCATCGCGACCATCGTTGGCACGCTCATCGTCGGCAACCTCGCCGACCGCATGCGCCCAAACGTGCTGCTCCCGATTGGCCCCGTATTCCTCGCGATCTCATGCCTCACATGCCTTATCGCCGTGAGCGGGTGGATCGCCACGCCTTGGATCATCCCCGTCATGGGCGCGGGCCTGGCCGCCTTCGGCCTCGGCCAATCGGTCTCTGGCGGCGTTGGCAATCCCACCATCGCACGCTACTTCGGACGCACCCACCACGGTGCTATCCGCGGCATCATCCAGAGCATCGCGGTCGCTGGCACCGGAGCCGGACCATTTATCGCGGGCGTTGCGTTCGAATGGTCGGGCCAGAGCTTCATTCCGATCCTCATCATCTTCGCGATCAGCTGCGTGCCGCTTGCCATCATGGCAACCACGCTCCGACCGCCCAAGCGACCGGCCCCAACCCCGTAGGGGTACACGGAGGTAGCCCGGGACGAAGCCCCGGGATCGGGATCGCAAACGAAAACCGCCCTGAAAGGGCGGACGATCCTCAGGGGAATCCGTCCGTCCTTTCAGGGCGTTGCATGTCACCATTCACTCAACCCGGGGCTGCGCCCCGGGCTACCACCGTGCGCCGCGTTGCGGCGGCGGCCTTACTCCCCCGGCTTACGCCCCGTCGTCCACGCCGCACCGATCGCGTCGAGCTCGGCTTCCAAGTCGCTCATCAACGCGTCCAGCTCGTTGACCGTTGCGAGTGCGTCATCGAACAACTCGGCCGCGTACCCAAGCTGATCGCGCTGGGTCTGGGTCGGAGCACTACTGACGCCCATCGTGCTAAACAGCGCCGTCGAGACCCGGCTCGAAATCCCGGGCAACGTCGGATACTGACGCCTGGACGCGCTTCTATCGCCGTTCATCACGACCTGCAGATCAAGCAACCCGTCATTGACGGCCTTCAGATCCTCGAGCATCCCAAGGTCGGCCTCACGCGAGGACAAGACAACTCGCCGCACCGCGTCGTGGCGCGTCTGGATCTCGCCCATCGTCTGGCTCACCGCCTGCACCCGCTTGTACAGCGCGATCGCCTCGTTCTGGTACGCGAGCTTGTCCTCGGGGTCATCCGCTGCAAACGTCGCCCGCTCGAGCGAGACAACCTCAAACTCGCGAGGCTCGCCCAGTTCGGTCACCTCGCCATTGTGGATCATGCTCAGCGACGCCGAGTATGTTCCCGGCACAACCATGGGCCCGCCCGGACCATCGCCTGAATACCGCAGGCCCCAGCTCACCCGACGCATGCCCTTGCTCGCGCCGATGCTCTGGCGGCTGACGATCTCGCCAGCGTCATCGCGGATGGTCAGGTACATCGACGGGCTCGTTTCGCGATCCTCGGCACGGAGCACGTCGAGGCTCGGATAGTTCTCTGCCGTCGTCGTCTGCTTCTTGCGAGCTGAACTCGGATTGCTCGGCACGTCCTTCACATTGATCGTAAACGTGGCGCCAAACGCCGGGTTGCTCGCGTTGTAAAAACTCGCGCCCTGGTTCCCAAAGCCGTTGTACCCGGTCGGGAAGTACGCGAGCGCATCACGCACCGGGAAGATGTACGCGTCCTTCTTGAGCAGATCGTCATGGGCATGACGCAACGGCGTGTAATCATCGAGAATGTAGAAGCCGCGCCCAAACGTCGCGAGCACAACGTCGTTCTCCCGGCGCTGGATCTCAACATCCTTCACCGCGATCGTCGGCAGGCCGCCGAGCTTGTGCCAATCGTCCCCGCCATTGCGTGTCCAATAGCAGCCGAACTCGGTGCCGATGAACAGCAGATCCGGATCGACGTGATCCTCGCTCATCGAATACGCGATGTCGCGTGCCGGCAGGTCGCCGCTGATGCTTGTCCAGGACATACCGCGATCGGTACTCTTGAGAACATAGGGCGTGAAGTCGCCCGACTTGTGATTGTCAAACGTCGCGTACACCGTATCGGCATCGTGACGCGAAGCCTCGATGTCCGAGACATACGTCATGTGCGGCACGCCCGGGAATACATCGATCTTCCGCCAGTTCTCGCCGTCATCTTCGGTGACCTGAATCAAACCGTCATCGGTGCCGACGTAGATCAGGCCTTCCTCGAGTGGGCTCTCGCTCAATGCGATCGTGCTGCCGTAGATCGACGTCGACTGGTCCTTGTTCACCGCCTCGGGCGACTGGATCTTGCCCATGACCTCAAGGTGATCACGATTGATGCCGCGCGTAAGGTCGCCGCTCACCGGCACCCACGAGTTGCCCCGATCATCCGAGCGATGCAGCCGCCGGCCGCCGAAGTACAAGCGGGTGTTGCTATGTGGGCTGATGATGAGCGGTGCGTCCCAGTTAAAGACGTAGGGATCGACATCGATCGCCGGCTGGGGTTTGATGTCGACGGTTTCACCGCTGCGCCGATCGTGCCGCACAAGCCCGCCATACTGCCATTGGCTGTAGACGATCATGGGGTCTTCGGGATCGACCGCGGTCTCGAACCCGTCGCCGCCGACGGTCACGAACCAATCGCTGTTGACGATGCCGGCTCTGTTGACGGTCCGGCTGGGCCCGCCCAACGTGTTGTTGTCCTGGGTGCCGCCGTAAACGTTGTAGAAAGGCTCAGCGGTATCCACCGCGACCCTGTAGAACTGCGTAATTGGCAGGTTGGGTGCAAAGCGGTAGCTCCGGCAGCGGTCAAACGACTCGTACACGCCGCCATCGCAACCCACCAGCACGTGGTTCTGATCATCGGGATCGATCCACACAACGTGGTTGTCCACGTGCTTGCGGCTCTCCCCGGCGCGACCAAACGTCGCGCCGCCATCGTCGGTGACCATCAAGAAAGTGTCGCACAGGTACACCCGATCCACATCGTGCGGATCGCAGATGATCTCGTTGTAATACTGGGGGCTCGACGTCCGTTGGCTGCTCATCCGCTGCCAGCTCACGCCCGCGTTGGTCGAGCGATAGAACCCCGGGCTGCTCGCCGCGTTCACAATCGCGTAGAGCACGTCGGGGTCGACTGGGCTGATATCCATGCCGATGCGGCCGAGGTCGCCGCCGGGCAAGCCGCGCGAGATCTTGGACCAAGTCTTACCGCCATCAGTTGTCTTGTGAATCGAGCACTCGGGCCCGCCATCGATCAGCGTCCATTGGCGACGCCTGCGCTGATAGCTGCTGACATACAACGTGTCCGCATCGCGCGGGTCCATGTGGACCTCGTTAATGCCTGTGTCATCGGAGATGTGCAGGACGCGCTGCCAGCTCTTGCCGCCGTTGGTTGTCTTGTAGAGGCCGCGATCGCCGCCACTCCGCCAGAGCGGGCCTTGGGCCGCGACATAGACCGTGTTGCCATCGCGCGGGTCCACCTGGATCATGCCGATGTGCTCAGAATCCTTCAGGCCGACGTTCCGCCAAGACCGCCCGCCGTCGATGCTCTTGTACACGCCGTCGCCGAAGCTGACCGAGCGCTGCGAGTTGTTCTCGCCCGTGCCCACCCACAGAATGTCCGAGTCGCTCGGGTCCATCGCGATGCAGCCGATGGAGTACGAGGCCTGGCTATCGAAGATGGGGCTGAACGTCGTCCCGGCGTTGGTCGTCTTCCAGATGCCGCCCGACGCGGTGGTGACGTAGTACTCGCTGTGATTGTCGGGATTGACCGCGAAGTCGCTGATCCGCCCGGAGTTGATCGCCGGACCTATCGAGCGGAAACGCAAGGCACCAAACGTCCCGGCGTTGAGCTTCTCAATCGTCGGCTCGCTCGGGGCGGATTCGCCCTCATCCTGGGCATGGACGGGCAAGACAATCAACACCGCCAAGGCGGCTGACGACGCGCGCAGAATTCTGGACATCTCTCGAATCTCCTCAGGGGTCTATTTGCAGAGCATAGTGCCCGGGCCCCCCGGCACCATGCTCCAACTTGAACTCTCCAAGGCATCTTCAGGTTGCGGGTGGAGAAACTCCAGCATCTCGACATGCCCGGCCCCGTTATCGGATTCCGGGCATCCGCCACGGCTCTTGGGAATCTGGGGAAACCTCGGGCCGCGAACTCGATGCCTGGGCTTGAACGAGCAACGATGCCCTATGCCCGCAGCCACTCTCTCCCACGACGCCGTCCGTGAGCACTTCCCCACACTCGCCAAGTCCCCCGACATCCTGCTCGACAACGCCGGGGGCTCACAGGTGCCCGACACAGTCGCGCGAGCGGCGAGCGATTACATGCGTTCGACCTACGTGCAGCTCGGGGCCGACTACGCGACCAGCAAGCGCAGCACCGAGATCGTGGATCGCGCCCACGCCATGCTCCGGTGTTTCATGAACGCCGAGGGCGTGGGCGAGGTCATCCTCGGCTCTTCCACCTCGGCTTTG
>JAJDDL010000433.1 GCA_029260335.1 Phycisphaerales bacterium
CGGTTGGCGATGAGGATGAGGCGCTGGCGATGAACGCCCGCCAAGGTGCGCGGCTCAACGACGACGTCATGCTCATGCCGCGATTTGTGGCGGTGAGCGGGCCGTTCCATCTATTGCAGGCAGTCACCGGGCCGAGTCGTGCTTCGGCGCTTTTCCGGTTCTTCGGCGGGACCGAGGGGATCATGAACACGGTGCGGTTCCTCGTGGATCGCGAGGCTCGGCGCGCACAGATTGAGTTCTTCAAAAGCCCGGCGAAGTTGAAGATTGTCGGTGTCGCCGAGCAGCCGCCCCTGGGCGGACGGCCGCAGTGTTACCTGACCATCGAGACGTTGCAAGAGCTCACGCAGCAAGTGGGCCAGATCAGCCAGATCGATATCGTGCTCCAGGAGGGCTTCGATCCGCAGCTGATCGCCGAGAAGCGTCAACAAGAACTCGGCGCGTCGGTCATCGTGCAGACGACCGAGCGGATCACCTCCGGGCTCGACAAGAACATCCGATCGAGCCAACTCGGGTTCATGCTCGCGAGCGTGCTTGCGTTCCTAAGCGCGTCGTTCATCATTCTTACAGGCATGAACACCGATATCGCACAGCGCCAGCGCGAACTGGCGATCTTGCGATGCGTCGGGGCGAATCGCGGCCAGATCGCCAAGACCCAGTTGTACGTGGGTTTTCTGATTGGCCTGGGGGGCGCGATCATCGGCGTGCCCTTGGGGGCGCTCGTGGCTTATGTGCTTGCCGAGCGTTTTCCGGAACAGCTTCCCAGCGGGCTTGTGTTGAGCACCGGGGGCATCGCGTTGGCGTTCATCGGCGCGATCTTTGCGGGCGTGATCGGGGCGACGATCCCCGCGTGGCGAGCGAGTCGCACGAGCCCGATGGCGGCGATGCGTCAGCGGTCGATCGCGCCGCGTGGGAGTGCGGTTGCGCTCGCCGGCGGCATCGGACTCGCGTTCATCAGCGTGCATCTGTCGCTCATCACGTTCCTGCCGAACGCGCAGTGGACGTTCTGGGCGTACGTGATGGTTGGATTGCCAGCGCTATTCATCGGATACTTTCTGCTGAGCGTGCTGGCGGTGGTGTTGGTGACGCGTGTGGTGGGGCCTGTCATCGGCGCGGTATTCGGTCTGCCGCGCACCGTCCTCGCCCGCGGCGTGAGCGCAACACCCTATCGCTATGGCTTTACCGCCGGGGCGATGATGACCGGGCTTGCGATCATGGTCGCGATCTGGACCAATGGTCGCGGCGTGCTGCGCGATTGGATCGGCGTGATGGAGTTCCCCGACGCGTTCGTGAGCGGCGTGCCGTTGACCGCCGGGGCCCAAGAAGCGGTCCGTCGGGTGCCGTTCGTCGTGAACTCGTGCGCGATCACGCGGGAGATCGTCGAGGTTGAGGGCGATGCGCGGATGGGCATCCAAGGTTTTCAGCGGTACAGCACGAGCTTCCTTGGGTTCGAGCCCGAGCCGTTCTTTGAGATGACCAATATCACGTGGATCCAGGGCGACCCAGAGGAAGCCACACGCCGGTTGACAGAGCCGCCTCGCGAAGGATTCGACGGCTCCATCCTGGTCGCTCGCGAGTTCCTGACAGCTCGCGGCAAGGGCGTGGGCGACACGTTCGAGTGTTCCAAGGACGGCAAGGACTACAAGTTCGAAATCGTCGGGGTCGTCACGAGCCCCGGGCTCGACATCGCGAGCAAGTTTTTCAATATCGGTGAGGAATACGCCCACCAGGCGGTGCATGCGGTCTTCGGCGATATGTCCATCTTGCGCGAGAAGTTCGGCTCCGACCAGATACACATCATCCAGGTTGATCTGGATGACAGCATCGATGACACAATCGCGGTACAGGCATTGCGCGACGCGCTCGTGCCCCATGGGCTGCTCGATGTCGGCAGCGGTAGGCAAGTCAAAGAACGCATCGCCGAGTTTGCCAACGGCACATTGCTCGTGTTCACCTCGGTCGCCATCGTCGCGATGCTCACCGCCTGCTTCGGCGTCGCGAACCTCATCGTCGCGGCGGTCGAGACGCGCAGGTTTGAGTTCGGCGTGCTCCGCGCGGTGGGGGCGCATCGGTCCATGCTCGTGCGGCTCGTGCTTGGGGAAGCCCTGATCATCGCGATCACCGCTGCGATCCTGGGAACGCTCATGGGCATCCAAGGAAGCTTGGGCGGGCGACGTGTCTATGAGATTCTGTTGGGGATCAAGTTCTCGGTCGAGCCGCCGGTGGTGCCGATCGCGGTGGGGTGGGTGACGGTGATCGGGCTGACCTTGCTCGCCGCCGGCCCCGCGGCGTGGCGTCTCAACCGGCGCGAGCCTCGGGAGCTTCTTGTCAGTCCGACATAAGGACTCACCGCGGAGGGCCGCAGAGGGCCGCGGAGCAGAGAAGAAGAGGTGTTCCATGGCATCGCTTCGCGATGCCGCCCCAAAACCAGGTTTTTAACTCCGCGGCCCACTGCGGCCCTCTGCTGCCCTCCGCGGTGAAACTTCTTCAGCCTTTTACATGTGCTTTGAGTTTTTGCAGGCCGTCAAGCCAGCCCTCGTCGAATCCGGCCGGCAGGTCGTCGGAGAACTCGCCCATCATGCGGTGCTCGATCTCGACGCGCGTGCCGGCGCCTTCGTCTTGGAAGCTGACGGTCACGTTGGCGATGAACGCCTGGGGGCAGGTGTAGTCGCCCTTGAGTCGGAGCTTCTTGTTGGGTTTGATCATGGTGACGATGGCCATGAGGTTCTCATCGCCGGTGGTCTCGTTGCGGAGATAGAAGCGGCCGCCAAGCTTGGGCTCGAGAATCGTCGTGTTGGTCTTGCGGGCCTCTTCAGACTCATAAAACCAGTCATTGGCGTCTTCGAGGAATGCGCGGAAGACCGATTCGCGATCGCGTTCGATGTCGATCGAGAGGTTGATGATCGCCGTACGCGGCGTCGCTTCGATGGTCTTGGTACTCACGGTTGCTCTCCTTGTTCAGTTTTCTTCTCAGGTCGCTTCGATTCGATCGAACGTTTCAGGTTGACCAGCGGACCGGCCCACTGATCCTCGTACTTGCTCACCCACCGCTCGTAGATCCGCCGCAAGGGCACGGCGTTGAGATGATTCCATCGCTGCCTGCCTTCCTTGCGAGCAATAACGAGGCTCGCGTCTTCGAGAACTCCCAGGTGTTTCATGACGGCGAAACGCGTGAGATCAGGGAAGCCACTCGCGAGTTCGCCCGTGGTTTTGGGGCCGGTGCGCAGCAGATCTAGGATCTCGCGCCGCGTCGGATCAGACAGGGCTTTCCATACATTGTCGAGGCGCTCGTCCATGGGCGGCTCGGGATCAGGATTCACCACAGAGGCACAGAGGAAGAGTTGGATCAGAAATAGCTTCTAGCGAAGGCATTGGTGTGCGTGTGCTTTCGTGGGTTGGCTTAGCCGAAGACGCGTTCCATTTTGAGATGCTTGCGGATCATCGCGAGTTGCCCCGCGTGGGTCGCGTCGTGGATCGGGGCGAAGCTCATCATCTGAGCCGGGGTTTTGATGAAGCCCTCGGTCTGCCACTCGGTGTCCAGCTCCTCGGCGGGCACGGCGCTCATGTTGTCGACGAGTTTCTGGCGCTGCGCCCACATGACTTCCAAGGCCTCTGCGGGCGGTGGGTAGGCGTTGATATCGGGGTTGGGCTCGGTGCCCATGCCGAACAGCGAGTTCCATTTGTCTTCAAGTGGCTCGATGTTGCCGAACTTGGAGGCGAAGAAGTTGTACGCGATGGCGAGGTGCCCGACCTGCCAGAGGGCGTGGTTGGCGCCCTCGCTCGGCTGGGCGACCCAGGCGTCGCCCTCGAAGCCGTTGAGATAGCCCTCAAGTTGGCGCTTGGCGAAGGCCATGGACCAGAGAGCGTGGTTCAATGTGGGATTGTGGTCTGTCATGTCTGGGCCTCTTTTGAGTCCGCTCGGGAATGGATACATGTGACTATACGGTCACATGTAGAGTTCGTCAAGCCAAAAAGAAGAAAACGCCCGCGCCCGGGCGTGGGAGCCGTACGACGGCCCCCCGAACGGAAAGGAATCTGAGGGATTCAGAGCCCGAGTTGGGTCAGTCCATTCTGATCGAACGCGAACTCCACGGTCTCGGTCTGGCCCACGACATGGACACGGATGGCTCCGATCTCGCGATTGCCGAGCGAGACCGAGTTGCTGTATGCGCCGACGATGCTGGTTCTAGTCCTTGTCTCGTTGATACCTTGGACCTGCAGGATGTCGTTGCCCGCCGGGTCGAGGATCTCAAAGCGCAGGAACGCGGGGGAGGTATCGCGTTCATGGTCGACGTGGTAGTTGAAAGCAACCTTGAGCACGCCATTGTCGGCGATCTCGAAGGTATGCAGACGGAACTGCATCCCCGACACGATCTCGCTCGCGCCAGATTCCGGTGAGCGCGAGAGTTCAACAATCTCGACGTCTTTGGCGATCTGGACCTCGACGGTTGCCGCAATGCGATCGGGCTGCAGGGCCATGCCCCCTTGGACTTGGATGTTGGCGTTGAAGTAGCTGTAGACGTTGTGCCCTGGTTGTTGGGGCGAGACAAAAGGCTTGTGGCCATTGGGCTGTGGGTTCACGCTCAGGTTGCCTCGGCCGAGCAAGGAGTTGCCATGG
>JAJDDL010000434.1 GCA_029260335.1 Phycisphaerales bacterium
TGCTCAGCCCGTTGACGAACGAAGCGTCGTTAATGGGAAGCACAATACAGAGATTGCGGGTCGGGATGCTCACGAGCGCGCCATGCTTTCCCAATACCCCTTCAATCTCTTCAAGGAGCAGCGCAAGTGTTCCGCCGTAAACCGTCTTGCCCTCAATGAAATAGAACTTCGCACCGGACTCATGCTCAACGGGGATGACTTCCGGAGGCTCCTCAAGTCGCCAGACGTTCGCGAGCGCGCGATCAAAGACCTGATCAACCGGTATTTCCCAGGATTTAGCAGTTCTGCCCAACTAGGGTTGGCTGCTAGCCATCCCCATAATGCAGTTCCAAATACCGCGCGACATAGTCCACGATACTGCTCGCCTCGGGGATATCCGGATTGCTCGTCGCCCCGTTGGGCTCGAAGCGCATGCCCTTGAATCGCACGATCGCGTCCTGGACCGTCAAGCCGTACTGGAGTCCAAGGCTGAACGCCCGGCAGAAGGCCTGGCAGAAACCGCTGATCGCGCTGCCTTCCTTGGAGATCTTGATGAAAATCTCGCCGGGCTTGCCATCCTGGAACAGCCCGATGGTGAGATAGCCCTCGTGGCGGTCGATCGCGAACTTGTGGGTGAGTGATTCGCGGGTGTACGGCAGGGTCTGTCGCTGGGCGACGGCGGTCATACGCATCTCCGGTTGTAAGCCCGCGGCCGGGCAGATCCTCCCGCCCAACCGACGGGGCGAAGACCATATCGGACTCAGGGCACAAGGGCGCTGAGAATCGATAAACCACAGCTTCTCCACGGGGGGTTTGGCCGGATCACCCGCCCTCTCTCTTGAGCTTCGGCCCAAGGCCGATTTGCCTTGTTCCCCCCGGCTGTCGATACTTCCTCTTGGTGACAGGACCGCAACGTCAAATCCGATCGAATGGCGACAGGGGATTCATCCCCTTGGCGCTGCTCTTGACCCTGACTCTGGGTCTGGTCGATCCGGCTGGCGTGCGAGCCGCCCCCGTGAGGGACTCCTCGGGATCGCTCTGGGGCGTCGCCCTGAGCCGGGCGGTCGAGGCCCTAGTCGAGGCCGGCGAATGTCCGCCGAACGCTGCGCTGCCGATTGCAGAAGCCGAGAGCATCTCGATGCCGTCCGTGCAACGGGTTCTGGTGGCCGACAGCTCGACCGCCAAGCGAGGCGAGGGCGATCTGCCGCCTCCCCCGAGCGCCTGAGAATCACGCCATCGCGGCGTGAGCTTGCCCTTCTTGCGACATTCTCAGCGTTCATATGTTGAAGCCCCCTGCGGGCCCCCACCCAACCCATCCAGCAAAGAGATTACCCATGGCCACTACCGGCATTCCCGTCATCGGCGGCGTGCTCTCCAAGATGTTCGGCACGCGCAACGAGCGATTCGTCAAGCGATACCTCCAGCGCGTCGAGGCGATGAACGCCCTGGAAGCCAAAACGCGCCAGATGACCGATGACCAGATCCGGGAGATGCACACGGCATTTCGCGAGCGGCATGATGACGGCGCGAGCGAAGAGGATCTGCTCGTCGAGGTCTTCGCGGTCGCACGCGAGGGCATGGACCGCGCGGTCGGTATCCGGAGCATCTTCAACCCCGACTTCGCCGACGGCTTTGACCCGCTGCGCCTGGGCGTAGAAGCCCGGGACCTCTATGAGAAAACCAAAGCCGAGATGGCGGCCTTGGACGCACGCGATCCCGAAGGCGATCTGCTGGGCAACACCGAGCCGATCCCCTCGTGGGTCTGGCATCCGATTCCCAACGCGCTCTATGACGCGGTCCGGGAGCTGTACCCCGAGAGTCGCCCGCCGTTTCGAAGCCGGCCGTTTGACGTGCAGTTCATTGGCGGCATGGTGCTCGCCGGCGGCAAAATCTCTGAGATGAAGACCGGTGAGGGCAAGACGATCGTCGCGCCCCTGGCCTGCTATCTCGCGAGCGTGCAGCGTCAGCAGGTCCACGTCGTGACCGTGAACGACTATCTCGTCCAGCGCGACCGCGATTGGGTCTTCCCTTTCTTCTACGCCCTGGGCATGACGGTCGGGGCCATCCACCCCATGCACATGCAAGACGAGCGGCTCAAGCGAGAGATGTACCGATGCGACGTGGTCTACGGCACGACCAGCGAGTTCGGCTTTGATTATCTCCGCGACAACATGAAGCGGAGTGTCGATGAACAGGTCCAAAGGCAGCGTCAGTTCGCCATTGTGGACGAGGTGGACTCGATCCTGATCGATGAGGCGAGGACGCCCCTGATCATCTCGGGCGCAGCGCACGAAGAGAAGCCGCGCTACGAGATGGCCGACAAGATCGCACGCCATCTGGTCGAGAAGCACCAGGCGTGGCAGGCGTGTGAGGACGAGGTCAAGGCATGCAAGGAGCGGATCAAGGGCCTGGAGGGCGATGTCCGCCAGACGCGCGACAAATCCGCAATCCCGGCGATCCAGGCGAGGCTGGACGGCGACAAGAAGCAGCTCCCCGAGCTTGAGGCGAAGCGCGACAAGTACACTCAGTATTACGAGGCGAACCTTGATCGCAAGAGCGCCCACCTGACCCACGATGGGATCAGCGAGGCCCAGCGGGTCGCCGGGCTTGGCTCGTTCTATGTCGAGCAAAACATGGACTTGCCCCACCTGGTCGAGCAGTCGGTCCGCGCGCACGCGGTGTATCAACTCGACAAGGACTACGTCATCATGAACGTGCCGGACCGCGCGAGCGGCAGAGCCGATCAGAGCATCGTCATCGTCGACAGCTTCACCGGGCGTCCGATGATCGGTCGCCAGTGGTCCGATGGCTTGCACCAGGCGGTCGAGGCGAAGGAATCGGTCCCAATCAAGGATGAGACCCAGACGGTCGCGACGGTCACGATCCAGAACTTCTTCAAGATGTATAAGCGCCTCGCGGGCATGACCGGTACCGCCGACACCGAGGCCCAGGAGTTCCACGACATCTACAAGCTCGACGTAGTGAGCATCCCCACCAACAAGGCCGTGATCCGAGGCGATTTCGCCGACCGGGTCTACCTCCGCGCCAAGGACAAGTGGGAGCACATCGTCGACGAGATCAAGAAGTTCCACGATGTCGGGCGGCCCATCCTCATCGGCACCACCAGTGTCGACACCTCCGAGATGCTGAGCCAGATGCTGACCCGCAAGCACGGCGTGCAGCACAGCGTGCTCAACGCGAAGCAGCACGATCGCGAATCGGGCATCATCAAGGACGCCGGTGTCTTGGGCGCGGTGATGATCGCGACGAACATGGCCGGGCGAGGGACGGATATCAAGCTCGGAGCGTTTACCCGCGAGGAGTTGCTCCAGCATTGGCTCAAGCGGGGCATCTGCTCGCGCAAGCTCAAGCCCGACGCGAGCGAGATCGAGATCCGCCGCGATGTGTTCCGCAAGATCGCCCCGGCCGAGCTTGGCATCAACAAGCGCGAAGCCGAGGAAATGGACGCCGACGAACTTGAACTCAAGCTCCTGAGGTGTTGGGCGCTCGAGCTCACGCTGATGAGCGAGAAGGCGATCGAAGACGCCCCGGCTGAGGAACTGCGCGAGGCCCTGGACGCCACCGGGCGGAGCCTCATCCACCGCATCCGCTGGTTCGATGGATGCGAAGACCTGGGCGGCCTGCACGTCATCGGCACCGAACGCCACGAGTCGCGCCGCATCGACAACCAGCTTCGCGGTCGATCCGGCCGACAGGGCGACAAGGGTTCCAGCCGCTTCTACGTCAGCCTTGAGGATGACCTCATGCAGATGTTCGGCGGCGAGACCATGATGAAGATCCTGCCCAAGCTCGGCTTGAAAGAGGGCGACGCGATCGAGAGCGGCATGCTCTCCAAGCGCATCGAGGGCGCCCAGCGCAAAGTCGAAGAACGCAACTTCCAGTGGCGCAAGAACATTCTTGAGTACGACGAGATCATGGAGCACCAGCGCCAGAGCTTCTACGGCTTGCGTCAGAGAGTTCTCGAAGGCCGCAACGTCAAGGGCCTGATCATCGATTTCGTGCGTGACTCGGTGGACGATGCGGCCGAGAAGTTCCTGGACGCGGGCTACGGCGCCGAGTGTGCCGCGGAGTTCGCCAAGGACAAACTCGATGTTTCGATTCTGCCCGAGAAGCTCCGCGGGCGCGATCCCGAGGAAATGGACCACGCGATCAGGCGTGAGGCCCGCGAGGAAGCCCGCCACATGATCGACGTCACCATGGGCGAGTACATTCCCATGGAAGGCTCGGAGATCAGCGTGGACTTTGATAGCGCCGGGCTTAGCAACTGGGCCGCCAGCACGTTTGGCGTCGAGATCGACGCCGCAGAACTGCGTTCAGGCGGGCTCCAAGAGCGACGCGAGGTCTTCGACACGCTTTGCAACGCGGCGTTCCAGAAGATCGACTCAGCGGAGCTGGAAGGCCTCGATGAGTTTGCCCACACAGAGTTTGGCGCAAGGAAAATGAGCGAGTGGGCCCAGGGCCGTTTCGGCATCGAGGTCACCGGACAGGAGATCACCAAGGCCGAGGACGAGGACAACACCGACGCGGTCGAGCTGATTACCGATCGGGCCGCAGAAGTCTACAAGCAGCGCGAGAT
>JAJDDL010000435.1 GCA_029260335.1 Phycisphaerales bacterium
ATCGGCCGGTGCCAGAGATTACCGATAGCGCGCTCATGCGTCTGACCCAGGCCCGCTGGCCCGGCAATGTTCGCCAGCTCCTCAATGTGATGCAGAACATGACGGTGATGGCGCTCGGCGAATCTGAGACTGACCCGGCGACGATTGATCTGCGCCACATCCCCTCGGACGTCACGAGTGACGGCGATGAGCAGGAAGAGGTCGCGTCGCCCGGCGGGAGCCTCGCGGGCACGAGCCTGGAGCACATCGAGAAACGGGCGATCCGCGAGACATTGAAGCTCACACATGGCAATCGCGAGCAGGCGGCGAAGATGCTTGGGATTGGCGAGCGGACGCTTTATCGCAAGCTCAAGGAGTATGGGCTGCGGTAAATGGTTCACCGCAGAGGGCCGCGGAGGAGAAACCTCTCATTTCACCAGACAATCTCGATCCCATTTGCCATCCGGCCTCGGACAAGTATCGCATCGCGCAGCGCTGGCTGGAGTCGTAACATCCGATGTGGCCCGCAAACCAAACCCCAAGGATCAACGACGCTGGTTTGGCCATCCTCTGGTGGTGGGCTTCTTCCTCGCACTTGTGGTGCTGGACTTCAACTCGATCAAGTCTTCAATCGGCAATCGTTCTGAGTTGCATCGAGCGGTGTTCGGAATCGACAACGGCGGCCCTGCCCACGGCTTGTCGGTTCGAGGGCTGTGCGTGGTCAACGACGATGGTTGGACCTGGCTCTGGCTCGAAGAGATCCCCGACGAGGCGTACGCCAACGGCTGGCCACCAAATGTCCCCGGCGCTCGCCGCGAGCTCACACTCTATTGCGACCTCTCAATGAACTTCGGGACGTATCACCTCACCACACGGCGGCAGCAGGTGCTCGTTTGGCCAGACACGCTCAGTGACCAGGATATTCGTCAGCTGATGCGAGCGGTGATGGACGCCGGCGATCGTGTCAGTGGACAACTGGACCACCACCTCTTCTTGCGATCGCTCTTCGAGCAAGGAGTTCTGCACCGAGAAACCCCGATCTTGCTCGGATACGTCCGCAACTGCATCGCCGCAAGCCTCGCAGGCATGGCGATCCTCTGTTTCACCCTCGGCAGAACCTGGCTCTGGTTGCCCAATCCCAAACGATGGGCCGAGAACAAACGCCTCGCAGCGGGCAAGTGCTTCGCCTGCGGCTACGACCTCACCGGCCTCGGGCAAGAGCAGCGTGTGCTATGCCCCGAGTGCGGCGAATGCCAACCACGCCTCTAATCACAATCCAACTGTTCTCCTCCGCGGCCCTCTTCGGCCCTCCGCGGTGAAGTTTCCTCACTAGTCATGCCGCAGCGCCACAATCGGATCCTGCTGGGCCGCCTTGAAGGCGGGGTAGATGCCGAAGACTAATCCTGTGAGGGTCGCGACGGCGAAGCTCAGACCGATGGACCAGCCGGTGATGGCGGTGCTCAAGGTGGTATCGGCGTCGAAGTAGCCGCCGATGAATGGGGCCCTTGGAAGCCAGGTGACGAAGGGCTCGACGCCGAGGCTGATGGCGATCCCCAGGATCACGCCCGCGACACCGCCGATGGCAGCCAGGACGCTTGTCTCAACGAGGAACTGCCAGATGATGTGCCATCGAGTGGCGCCGATAGCTCGGCGGATGCCGATCTCGCGTGTGCGCTCGGTGACGTTGGCGAGCATGATGTTCATGATGCCGATGCCGCCAACCAGGAGGCTGATCCCGGCGATCGCCGCGAGGACCATGTTCCAGGTCATCAGGCTCTTGCGTGCGTTGGTGAGCAGCTCGTAGGGAACTTTGATGCCGATATCGGTGAGGCCCTCGTGTCGGACGCCCATGATCCGCCGAACGCGTTCTGCATCCACGAGCACGGAGTCACGCGATGAGCTGGAGAGATAGATCTCGGAGACCTGGACGGCCTCGCCGCCGAACGAACCGCTGCTACGGCGGATCTGGGTATCGCCGTAGACCTGGCGGGCGGTGGTGATGGGAATATGCACGTCGAGGTTGAGATCTCGGCCCACCAAGGCGGCTCCCGCGCCGCCGGAGAGCCCGACCGGCTCTAGCACGCCCACGACCGTGAAGACCTTGTCATCGATGCGGAGGGTGTTGTGGAGCGGGTCATCGTAGCGGTAGAGCTCCTTGGCGACCTCGGCACCGATGACGGCAACCGTTGCGCTATCGTGCAAATCGGCCTCGCTCAGATAGCGTCCTCGACCCAGGCGAAGATTGGCCAGTTGCAAGAGCCCGGGCGTGGTGCCGTAGGCCTGAGAACTCTGGCGGCGGTCGGCATGGAAGACTTTGTCACCGACGGATTTGACCGGGACGATGGCCTCGGCATCGGGAAACTTCTGCTCCAGGGCGCTGAGGTCTGCGCGGGTGATGCCATATCGCGCGACGAAAGAGTTTTGTTGGGCGCCCTGGGCGGCGGCTGAATCCGCGGGCTTCTGGCTCCGAATGATGATGTTGCGTGCCCCGAGCTGTTCGATCTGGCGGAGGGCTTCCTGTTTGGTGCCTTCACCGATGGAGACCATGGTGATCACAGCGCCAACACCCAGGATGATCCCCAAGGCAGTCAGAAAAGATCGCACAAGCTGCAAGCGAAGGTTTTTTAACCCAAGCCGCACAATCTCCCAGAAGAACGCCATGGATCCCTCTCATGTTCCGGATGCGCAAAGGCACGATGCCTCAAAAACGTGCAAGTCAGTGACGGATGTGTGGGCTGCACTTAAGCTCTCACCCGATACACCCGCCGGATGCTACCGCTTTAGCGTCGGAAGGTCGCCCATGTCTGGACACACTCTCGCGGACATCACGATTGGCCAGGAGTCAGAGACGCCGCGCGGTTGGTCCTACCAGGTCTCTCTGGTCTTTGACGATCAAAGCACGGCAGATCACACTCTTGCCCTCTCCTGGGTGGATTATGAGTACTGGTGTGGGGGGGACAAACCCCCTTCTTTAGTAGCCGAGCGGTTGCTGGAAGCAGCGTTCGCACTCAATCCGGAGCTGGAACTGCCCTCTACGGCTGACGCATCCACCCTGAGGCGTCAAATTGAGGAACTGGATCAGGCGGTACAGGCAAGACTTTGACAGTCTAGGAAACTTCCGCCGAGCTTCGACGAATAGGGATGACGGTGATCCGGTCGTGAGTTCATATAGGTGATCGACGTTTAGGATTTAGAGAAACTCAAACAAGACACACCGGCACGAGCCACGAACGTCTTTCTTTGAGTGCAAGTGAGGACCGCGATGAACGAAGCTAACGAACAAATAGACCACAATCGCCTATTTGAGGCCTCCGAGGCCGTGCTCGATGCGATTGTCGAACTCGCCACGGTGCATGGAGGGCTGTGTCCCTATCCGACGAGCGTGATGGGAACCGCCGAGCAACCTGAGTGTCTTGGGCGGTTCACCCGGTGGGAGATTGAAGAAGCGACCCAGTTCCTCATGCGGGCCGGCTTTATCGAGGCCCAGCGTCTGGAGCAGTAGTTCACTTGGCGTTAGTTTTCACCAGGTTCCTGCAATGCAACCAAATCGAGCCGGCGTCTAGCCTCTGGACGCCGGCTCGTTCCGTTTTGCAGATTCTCAGGCTCAGTTCTGTGCCCCGTCGGCCGCATGGACGGGGCATAGACCTGCCCTTGGGGCGCTTGTGATTGAGGCGTTGCCCGCCTAGCATCCCGGCCCGCGATCCGACACCCCGTCAGATCGCTCAGATTCGAGGCCGAGGGTTCTGCCCTCGGCCAGCAGTGTGGAGCAAACGCGATGTACGCGATCATCGAAGAATCCGGTGCCCAGCGGAAAGTCCAGCAGGACGAAGAGTTTCTCATCGACCTGTACCAGGGCGGCGAGAGCAAGCAGGGCGAGGCCATCACGTTTGATCGCGTGCTGCTCGTAGGCGACGAGGGCGAGCCCAAAATCGGCCGTCCGCTGGTCGATGGAGCGAGCGTGACCGCCGAGATTCTGGAGCCGATGGTTCTGGGCGAGAAGCTGCACATCTTCAAGCGCAAGCCCAAGAAGGGCTACAAGCGCAAGACCGGTCATCGCCAGCGGTACACCCGCGTGAAGGTTACGGCCATCAAGGCCTGAGTTTCCCGCCGACCACTTCCAACATTCAAGAGCCTCTGGCATCCTGACATCAACCGTCAGGTTGTGCACTATCAGTCCACACATGCGCTGATTTGCGTGCCCAATCACTGGCTGATTGCGTCGGCAGGACGATCACGTTTGCCGCTGGTACACTGCTGCCATGCATGGAAGAACAAGCAGCGGAAGGATCCGCACCGGCGCGCTCGCTACGCAGCTCTGCGCGATCATGATCACGGGATTGCTCAGCGGTTGTGACAAGGGCACCGACGGCCAGGCGAACCCGGATACGAATGACAACCTCGCGACCGATGGATCGAATCTGCCGCACAATCGAGAGTCGCAGACTGTTGATATTGCCGGGTTCCAGGTGACGCTCTCGCCAAAGGGCGTGGAACTGCGCCGAGAGGGCAACGTGTACTGGTCGCAGACCGGAACGGGCTTGAAGATCCAATCACAGACGCTCAAGGGCTCGGGGACGATTACGCCTGGGGCCGACATCACGGGCGATGGGCTTGCGAATCTCATTGTGCGTGAGACGATTGGGGCGGGTATCCGATTCACCGTTCTGTCGCTGACCGAAGAGGTCGATGTCATCGCGCAGATCGATGCCCCGGCGAGCGCGGG
Source organism: Phycisphaerales bacterium (assembly GCA_029260335.1). GTDB lineage: Bacteria > Planctomycetota > Phycisphaerae > Phycisphaerales > UBA1924 > S146-42. Next base: position 4,703 of record JAJDDL010000435.1, read on the forward strand.
ATTCCGGGATTTCGATGGCGACGGCGTATTAGAGATGATCACGCGCGATCAGACCTGGGCGGACTTGCTAGGCGAGGACGCGCCGGCGATCGTGCTGCGCTGGACCGGCTCGGGGTTCGCAGCGTCTGCGAAGGATCTGACGCGGCCGGAGCCTCGGCTTGAGCAGCTCGAGCCCAAGATCGAGCAGATCGTGCTTGCTGAGACCTGGGCGACGACCGGGCCACCGATTGAGCTCTATCGCGAGGCTTTGGACCTGGCATACTCGGGGCATGAGGATCTGGCGTTGCGATTCATCCGCTTTGCCTGGCCTGAAGGACAAGCGGGTCGCGATGCGTTTGTGGCCCAGTTCAAGGCGAAGTTAGCCGCGAGCCCCCACTTCACCCAGATGTCCGATGAGTTTGCCAGCGCGGGCGGCGGCTGAGCAATCAGCTCTAGTCTTGCATGCGGAACGTCCCGGCGTCGCGATCCTTGATGACGCCTGGGAATCGCAGCGCTCGGCCGTGGACTATGCAGTAAACACCTGGCTTGAGCACGCCCACGGAGAAGATTGACTCGGTCAGGTTCTGCAGGGCATCGGAAAGCCGCATCTCGAACGGCCGGAACGCGCCGGTGAGAACTACTGGGACGCTTGGACTCAGGCTTGCGTGCAAGAGTTCGCCTGTCTCACTCAGCGTGTCGGTGCCGTGGAGGATTACCACGCCATCAGCGGCTTGGCCATCATCATCTGATTGGCACGCCTGCTCGACTGCCTTGAGGATGTTGTTGCGATCGACGGCGGTCATGAGCAGGCTGTCCTTGCTCATGAGCTCGATGATATCGATCTCACAGTCTGCAAGTCGGACTCGGCGGAGCATCCGGCGGATGATCGACTGGCGGTTTTCCAGATCGCCGGTCCTTTCGTCGTAGGTCTTCTCGATCGTGCCGCCGGTGGTGATGATCGTGACGCGTCGAGCCATGTGTGCCCTCTGGAAGAGTCGTTAGTTGGAGGTTGGGCGGTAGAAGACCGCGCGGAACGCGTAGATGGCGTCCTCATCGACCACGGGAACATACCGGGTCGCGGTGTTCGTGACAGGGCGGCTCTCGCGCACGTAGCGTCCCTCGTGAGCGTCGTAGACCCGCGTGTGACGACGGCTGGTGTAGGTCTCAAAGACCGGACGAAGCTCGGTGGAGATCTCGGTGTGCAGGTGCTTGGCGCCCCAGGCAACCAGGGTGGCGCCTTGATCTTGGGCGAACACCCGGAGATCGCGCTCGATGGCTTTTGAGTATTCGCCCGTGAAACTAGC
>JAJDDL010000436.1 GCA_029260335.1 Phycisphaerales bacterium
CGTGGATGCAAAGCATGTACGGCGGCAAGGGCGGCCTCTGCGAACGCTATTTCCAGCAGTACGCCGACGAGGAACTGTATTGGGTTGCTCGCGCGGCTGGTCGCCTGTGGGCACGCCCCAACCTGGCTCAACGCCATGAGCACTTCCGTCGCGTCGGCAAGCCCGCCCCGCAGTATTGGGTCGAGTCCGCTGCCGCCACTGAGGCCAAAGACTGCGCCACCTTCATAGCGAGGATCGAGTCGGGATTCCCCGGCGCTGCGCCGTCGGGCATGCTCGATCTGGACACCATCGGCACACAATACGACGGGCGCGCCCATGACCGATATCGAACCGTGCTCGCGCCCGGTGCGCTGAATGACGAGGCGGCACGGAGGCTCGCACGAGCGTTCGATCGCTTAGCCAACGAGGGCGCAGGATCGATCGCCGTCTTCGGCACAGGCCAGCACACACACCGCGCCGAGCGAGCGTTCGCCGAACCACCGCTCCGCGTCTTGGCTTTCATCGACGACGACCCGGCTCGCATCGGCACTCGCCTCTTCGGCTCGCCGATTATCAGTGCCGCTGAAGCGCTCGCCCGTGCATCCGAGTTCGACGCCATAGTCCTTTCTTCCGATGCGATGGAGGATCGCCTTCTCGAACGCGCCCAGCCCTTGGTTCAACGCGGCGTGCGGGTCCTGACGCTTTACAACGACCGCGCACCCGCGTGCACTACCAACATCGGAGCAGCTTGAAATGTGGATCTTTGCGTCGGGCATGTTTCGATCAGGCTCAACCCTCCAGTTCCAACTGATCAGTGCCCTGATCGAACGAGCTGGCCTCGGCCATCGGATGCCCTGGACGATGCCCGAAGACTTCGCGGACTTTGCAGCCGAGCACGACGACAAGCCAGAACTGCTCGTCTTCAAGACGCACGTCTGCAAACACCCGATGCGCGAGCGTCTGCGAGACGGCCGAGCACTGGCGATCGGGGCACATCGCGACCTACGTGACGTGGCGGTGAGCGGAGCAACCAAAGCCGGCGTGGAACCGACCCCCGCGTATTGCAAGGAGCTGATGGAAGGCTGCATGGCCTGCGCCCGAGGCTGGGAAGGTTCGCCCGGCATTCTCGAACAGTCCTACACCCTCCTCACCCAAGACCCAAAGCGGGCTTGCATGCAAATGGCCGCTCACCTGGAAGTTCCATGCGAGGAATCACTTGCCGAATCGCTCGCTCTGGAGTTCTCCATGGGTCAACAGCGCGAACGAATCGCGTGTGCCATCCAGGAGGGACGCATGCGCAAGCCAACTCCCGATGCCAAGATGCTTCACATGGAAGACGAGCTCTTGCACCCCAACCACATCGATGACGGTCGTGAGGGCAAGTGGCGGGGCGTGCTATGCGAGGACGCCGTCGGCGTCATCGAGAGCATTGCGGGAGATTGGCTCCTCGCTCGCGGATATGAACTTACAAGCACAAAGATCGAGGACTTCGCAGCATGAAACTCATCGGACTGATGCACGTTCGCAATGAACAATGGATCCTGCGCCTCTCCATGCCCTGTGCGATGCATCTCGTCGATGAACTCGTCATCCTCGATCACGCGTCGACCGATCAAACCCCGGCGATCATCGAAGAGATGACCAATCAGTATCAAGGCCGGATCCACAGCGCACAGTGGGAAGGGCGTCACTACAACGAAACCGCAATCCGCCAGAGACTCCTGGACATTGGTCGTGCCAAGGGCGGCTCGCACTTTTTCCTCATTGACGCCGACGAGGTGCTCTCGGCCAACCTTATCGAGCCAGTCAGATCGCACATCCAAGCGCTCACCCCGGGCATGGGTCTCACGTTGCCCTGGCTCGCCATGTGGGCCAGCCTCGACCGCTTTCGCGACGATTCGAGCGTCTGGTCGAACAACAGCAAGCTCTTTGCATTCGCCGATGCGCCTCACCTCGCCCATCGGGCACTGGAAGACGGATACGACATGCACCTCCAGGCCCCGCGTGGATTGGTCAAGCCATATCGCGAGCCGGTTGCCGATCAGAGCGATGGCGGAGTGATGCACCTGCAGTTCGCGAACCGGCGTCGACTCATCGCAAAGCACGCGTGGTACAAAATGTCGGAGATGGTCCGCTTCGAGGGGCGCGAGAGCGCCGACGCCATTGACGCGAAGTACAACCAGGCGCTAGATGAGACCGGCCTTCGCACGTCACTCGCCGACCCTCTGTGGTGGCAACCCTACAACGCCGAGAGAACCCAGGTCGATCTAGAGGACGCGCCTTGGCATGAACAAGAGGTACTCCGATTCTGGCGAGATCACGGCGAGTCGTTCTTCAACGGACTTGAGCTCTGGGATTTGCCAAGGCACCTCGAACATGCAGATCGCTCGCTCGCAAGGAGTAGTGCATGAGCGAGCAGAATCTTCCCCTGACTTGCTCGGTCGTGGTGACGGGCCAACTGCGCATGCCGGAGATGCTGCTCCAGAGTGTTCGTTCCTGGATGGCTCAAAGCCGCGAGGGCCTGATCTCGCGGGTCATCGTCGTGACATGGCAAGAGGAGGCGCACCAGTTTCCAGAGCTCTGTTCAAAGCTCGAACAGCACGGGGTCGAGTTGCTCACGCCGCCGATGCCGCCGGTCCGGGGCATCGGACACGTCTGGCCTCAGACACTCGCGCTCGTTCGAGGCCTCGAGCTCTTGGCCGACGAAGACGCGTGGGTTCTCAAAACCCGTGCCGACCTCTCGATAAGCCCGCCTTTTCTCCGCTCGCTCCTGGAGACGCCCGGCTATCT
>JAJDDL010000437.1 GCA_029260335.1 Phycisphaerales bacterium
GACGTGACTCGCAAGCATGCCACCCGCGAGGGCGGTTACCCCGCCTTTGATCGGCGCGAGCGCGCGCACGCCGAACAGCGAGTCTCCGAGCACGCGCGTGCTGAGCCAAATCGTCCACGAGATCCCCGGCCCCTTGGAGTAGTACGACAGATCAAGCCTGCGCGACCACTCCCAATAGTGCGCCTCATCCTCCGAGAGCGAATAGGGACTCAAGAACGCGAGCCAGATCAGCCGCAGGGCAGTCACGCACAAGACCATCGCAATCGTCCACCGCCAGGAATCCGCCCAGGACGCAAACCTCACCTTGCCCAATCTGTTCCCTGGCTTCGCCATCAGTGGCGCGCGAGCCCTCGATAGGCGATGAACGCGTACAACCCGAGCACGATGTTCCCGCCCCAAAGCAAAGGCAGCCCCGGCTCACCCAACCGGTGCACCATCTGCTGGCCGCCGTTGATCGTGATCAACGCCCCCAACGCTGGGAAGAAGCTCCACAGATAGACCGCCAAGGGCGTCGCGTGGCGCAATCGCATCGCGACAATCGCCCCAGTCATCACCATCACAAAGCAGCTCACGCTCATCGCCAGTCGTTCGTGCTGCTTGGACAGAATCTCTCGCTTGAGCCGCGCGATGCGCTCGACCAGGTCTTCCTGGGCTTCCACCAAGGGGCGGGCCCGGCGCTGGCCCATAGCGCTGATCTGCAAATCCGCGGTCTTCAGGAGGTTGCTCGTCGTCCGCTCAGCCAACTCATTGGGCCTCACCCTCGCGAAAGTCAGCGATCCAAACGCGAGCTGTTCTCGCTCTCCCTGCCTGCCCGGATCCATGACCCGGGCTTGCAGAAGCTCAAGATCAAACTCCAGGCGACGTTCCTCGCGCGTCCGACCGAGGTCGGTTTGCAAAAACACCTCCTCGGCACGCCAACGATCCACTTGCCCGCCAGGTCCCCCGGCCCGGAGCACTTCGATCCCGCCGCCATCGACTACGACCCGCCAGGCCCCCTGCTCCCAGACCAGATCGCTGCCCTTGATCCGGATCGCTTGGCCCAGGGGCGACTCCAGCTGCATCTGGCCTTCTCTGCGAAGCGAGTCCCGCATCGCGTCGATCGCCATCGCCTCGCCCAAGCGATACGCGAGCTCCCGCTTGCGCCACGCGATGAACCCCATCCGCTCGGGATGCGCCGGCAACTCACGCAACTCGCCAAAGGTCAAGAACTTGGGATCATTGCTGAATGCGCCCGGGAGGAAGGTCGGCCCGATCTCGATGCGATCCTTGACCCGCACCATGGTCCGATCGCCCTCCCGTCGGAGGATCGAATCGTCCAACCGAATGACCGCAACCGTGCCATCGCCCAGTTTCGGATCGTTGAGGTCCGCGCCCTGGAACAGCCAGATCGTGGCGCTCGACGTGAAGAGCTCGGCCTTGAGACTCACCAATGGCTTGCCAGCATCATCCACCGCTGGGTCGCTCAGCTCCAAGAATGCCACACCCCGCATCGCGATCCGCTCATAGGCGCCCGATGCCGCGTCGGGGCCCAATGCCTGGGCGGCCTGGGCGTAGATCACCGCGTCGCCAAACTCCACCGCTCGGCCCTGTTCGACCGATCGCACCACGACCCGCGCGAGGTTGCGCGTCACCAGCTCTTCCATCGAGCGCAAAAACCGTGGGATCACCTGCTCATTCAGTGCCAGGAGCGACACCGAGAGCACCAGACCGCTGATCGCCGCAGGCATCAGCACACTTCGGTGGCTAATCCCCCCGGCGTGGGCCGCCAGTGTCTCATTGTCCTGTGCCACGCGATGGAACGCGAGCGTGGTTCCAAAGCCACCCGCAAACGGCAGCGTGTAAGAAAGCATCGGCACGACCGCGAGCAGCATGAACTTGGGCGCATCGAGCGGATCGAGGTTGCCGTCAGCGATCGGCTTGATCGCCGCCGCGAACACGATCACCACCACCACCACCCCGAGGGTCACCGCCACAAGCCGGAGCTGCTCGGCGAGGATGTGACGCCAGAGCGTGATGGGCAAACCTCGACGCATAAGCGGGGATGATACGGGCCCCAAGAGCACCGCCCTCCAAGCAATCACAAAGTCTCAAACCCGGCCATAGGAGCCCGGCGCGACCCCACGCACGCGTTCAGTCCGGAATCGCCACCAACGAGCTGCTTTGGAGCGACTCTGTGATCTGCCCATTCACGTCACGCTTGGACTCTAGAATGCCCTTGCCATTGAGCAGATTGTGCGGAAACTTCGCTCGTGCCGCCTGCAATCGCATGCTCTCGGTCCGCTCGCCCTTGGTCGGATGGTCGTCCTCGCCGAAGATCCCGACCGAAACCACGCTGCTGGTCGGCCCGTGGTAATAGAAAGCTTCATCTCCTTCGGCACGCAACTGAGCGACCGCTTGCTCGGCGGCTTGTCGATACTCGGCCATCTCTTCTGCGCTCGGGCGTATCCGTTCGATCCTCCCGTACACCCCAACCTGGAGCGTGTAGATGGCATTGGTACCAAACCGCGCCTTGGCGCCGCGCAGATCAAACTCAGGCATCGACCCAGCCGACTCATCCACCCACGGCAATGCAATAGTCGATGTCTGATAGGGCTTCACGGTTGCGCCCTGGGCTTGCATCTCGAGATTGCGCACATACGCCAGCTCTCTTTGGGCATCTTCCATGTTGTCATGCCGACCAACGAGTATCACGATCCTGTCGCCCCGCCGCTCCAGGAACGCGCTGGGAAGCCTGCCTTGTGATTTCACGCGTGGCAACGCCTTTGCTGCCCGATCAGCCCCTTCTGGCGTCGCGGGGAACTGCGCGATGATCACGCCGAAGACGGGGCGATTCGCCTCAATCTGACCTCCGGGCTCGCGCGGCCGGGCCGGTTTCTGCACATCCGCGAACACCGCTTGAGCCTCATCTCGGTAGCTCGAATCTGAGTCAATTCGCCCCTCTGAGCCTCCCACGCGGGGTCCACCCGAACCTCCGCAGGAAACAATCGCCGAAAGACCAAAAGCCATTGAAACCCGCATGAGGCACAGCGCCGCTTCGGGCGAAAAAAAGTGCTGCGTCCGCCAATTGGTTATCTGAGCTAAGTGTTTCATCGACAGTGGTTTCCTATATTCAGGATATACAAGTCTGTTTTGAAGTACACGGACCCATTCCGACGATAGTCGTTTTGTCAGACAATGATGCGGGCCACGGGATGGTGCTGTATCCTGGACACACATTGCAAGATGCTGAGAAGGAGCTCGATCCATGACGGAGATTTCGGGAGTTGGAAGTCAAGGGAGTGTGGCCTCGGTGCGGTTTAGTCAAGGACCCCTGTCCGGCCGCACCGTCGATTCGCCCGCCGTCACCCGCGGTTCGGACGAAGTCGCGGTTTCCAAGCTCTCGACCTATCTGCAGAAGATCCGTGAAACTCCGGTCATGCGAGAGGACCTGGTAAGCCAGGTCCGCCGGGAACTCGAGGCAGGTGTCTATGACGAGAACCGTCGACTTGACGTTGCCCTCGATGAGATGATCAGCGAAGTCCAGGACGGGTAACACTCCCTGCCTGAGGCTACGAGCCGTCGCCCGTGGGATTCGCGAGAGTCCACACGCCCGCGGCTACACCACGAACTGCATTTGTAAATCGCTCGGCGTCGATCGTCTCCACACGATCCGACGCCTTGTGATAATGAGGGGTGCGGAACTCTGAGGTATCGGTCAGCATCACCGCTGGCACACCGATCCGCCAGAACGGATCCTGATCCGAACGCCGCATGTCCGGCAAGGGTTGGGGCAACAGATCAAACACCAACAGCTTTAGCTCTGGCTCGCCCGCCTGCATCGCCCTTGCGAGCGGTCGAACGAACGTCTGCTGGTCCCCCATCAATCCGACGATCGCAAGAAAGTCGCCCCTTGATGGCGGCTCAAACACGCCTGGGATCGCCTTGAGAGGCGAACGTTGGGATCCCTCTTCATCGCTGTAGTACCCGAGCATCTCCAGGCTCATCATGCCGATGACTTTGAGCTCGCCCGCTTCAATCTGCGGCTTGATGATGCCGTTGGCATGGAACATCGAGCCCACGAGCCCGATTTCCTCAAGGTTGAAGAACACGATCCGGATCGTGCGCTTCGGCTTCGTGTCGCGATAGATCCGGGCGAGTTCCAACGCCCCGGCGGTTCCTGAGCCATTGTCATCTGCACCCGGTGAGCCAATCACCGCATCGAAGTGCGCACCGACGATCAGCATCTCCTCTGGCGACTCGGTGCCCACGATATCCACATAGAGGTTGTGCCACATGGGCTCCTCAACCTCGACGCCCTCGGGTGGCTCGAACGGCACGATGTCCTGCTCGTGGACCTCGTACCCCATGTCCTCAAGCGTGACCCGGAGCCACGCCTCGGTGTCGATCAGCCCCTGCACATGCCGAGCGTCGCCATGCGGCGAGCGAGCCTCGGGCAGCGCACGCAGGTACCCCATCAGTCGGGTTTCTTCGACCTGATCGGGGGTCGCATCGACCGATCCCAACCCAAGCAGCAGGCACGCAACGGTAGTAGTGATCATGGCGAAGATTGTAGGGACGATTCCGGATTCGCAAAGCGTGGATCTTCAAGCCGCTCAGCCGCGAGCATCGCGGCTCCCAGTACCCCCGCGTCGTCCTCGAGCATCGTCGCGAAGACCTCCAGTTCCTTCGCCAGATCCGGGAAGGCCACCTCGCGGGCCCGATCCGCCACGATATCCACCCAAGCCTGGCCGAGCGCCTCAGTCAGCCCGCCGCCCAAGACCACGCG
>JAJDDL010000438.1 GCA_029260335.1 Phycisphaerales bacterium
CGCGTCGAGCCGCCCACGAGCACCGCCGCGTCGACCCTTGTGACGCCCTTCTTCGAGGCGTCGTGCAAGGCTTGCTCGCATGCACGGAGCGTTCGATCGACGATGGGCGCCATGATGTCATCGAGCTCGGCGCGCGATATCTCTCGCTCGTATCGCACGTGATCATCAACCACGATCTCCACGCGCGCCGAGAGATCTTCGCTCAATCGGTGCTTGACCAGCCGTGCAAAGCCGACCAGCGCCCGGCGGGTTTGGGGCGCGAGGTTGATCAACTCCACTGGCTCCAGCCCAGCACGCACGCGAATCTCGGAGATCTCGTCTGCAAACAGACGCACGATCTCGTGGTCGATGTCGTCGCCGCCAAGATGCGTGTCACCCGCGGTGGAGATGACCTGGTAGATCGAACGCTCGCCTGGCGATGCGGGGGGCAGTATCCGGAGGATGGACACATCAAAGGTGCCGCCGCCAAAGTCGTAGACCGCGATCGCCTGCGGGCCTCGATCGGGATCGACTCCGAGGCCGTAGGCCAGAGCCGCGGCGGTCGGTTCGTTGACGATCCGGACAACGTCGATGCCCGCCAAACGCCCGGCGTCGCGCGTCGCCTGCCGCTGGGCGTCGTCGAAATACGCGGGCACCGTGACGACCGCTCGAGAGATCTCCTCGCCCAACGCATCGCACGCAATGCGCCGGAGCTCTGTAAGGATCTTGGCACTCACCTCCTGAGGTGAGACCACTTTCGGTGAGCCCTCGGCGAGGCCCGGCAGTGCGATTCTCGCTTGCCCGTTCTCACCCTCGACGACTTGGTAGCTCAGGTACGCGAGATCTTCGTGCGCGTCTTCGAGCGAACGGCCCATGAGCCGTTTGACGCTCGAGATGGTGTTGAGCGGATGCTCGACTGCGCCCTCGCTCGCGACGCCCCCGACGATCGCCCGCGCGGAGCCGGGCTCATAACGAACCACGCTCGGCAGGATCCGGCGCCCCTCACTCTCGAGGACACGGGGGCCCTGGGCGTCGCAGAACGCGACAAGGCTGTTAGTTGTTCCGAGGTCGATGCCGACAATTGGGCCGCTCATGGAGCACGATAGGCCGGTGCGCTCGTTGCTCCGTACTGCTGAGAAACTCTGACTCGCGCCCTTGGGGCTATTCGCGGATCCAGCTCAGTGCCGCGAGCTGGTCGACCAGCCCGGCCACGGCTTGGGCATCGGCGCCGCCCGAGTCGAAGACGATCCGGCGGGCGTCGGTCGAGCCGTTATGCGAGATCGCGATGATTGCGGTGGTGCCGATCGCCGGCGGGCTTGCGGTCTGCTCGCTCGGGATGGCGTCGGGATGCTGCTCGCGTAGGAGGCCGCTCTGAGAAATCGCTCGCCAGAGGCTCTCGACCTGCTCGCGATCGAGCTGGCGGGTACCGGGAGGGAACTCGCTCTCGCGTGCGCCGGCACCGATCGCCGAGCGCAGGAGCCAGTCGGGCTCGATGACATAGCGCCCGGGCCTGCGCCAGCGTTCGAGGCGGGCGATCAGCTCCGGATCCTGATACTCCGAATACACCGTGACGCTCAGGGCCAGGTCGCCCGGCAGCCCGGCCTCGGCGGATTCGGTCTTGGGGGCGGCGCAGGAAACAAGCAAGGCTGCCGTTGGCAGGAACAGACCCAGAAGGATTACTCGGCGGATGTTCATCGTCGCGAGTGTATCCGCCGGGGGCAGAGGGCGCAGAGAAAGGGCGGAGCCCGAAGGCTCCGCCCGTTGAACTTCTCCAAGTCAGCGCATCGCCGCGATCAGCAGGACTGCGCGAACAGGTCGAGGTATCCGAAGAAGTCGTCGGCGTCACAATCGTTGTCGCCGTCGACATCGCACACGTCCTGATCGCCGGTGGCGAACGCGTCGAGGAATGCGAAGAAGTCGTCTGCGTCGGCGTCGCCATCGCCATCAAGGTCCGCCGGGCATCCGACCGCGTGCGCGAGTGCGCTGGCGGGGATGGGGCGCTTGGAGATTCCGTTGGAGCGCCAACGGAGAATCAAGCCAGCGGTCTGGCGATTCTCGAAGTAGTCCAGACGGAAACGGTACAGGCCCTCGCGAAGCCCGAAGGTGGCCTCACGCTCGCGCATGTTGTGCAGGCCATCGTTGTCGATGATCAGCTCGCCCTCGATATAGAGATTGCAGCCGTCGGTCGACTCGGTGAAGAGCGTGTAAACATCCTCTTCGGGGACGATGAGCACGCCCTCGAACCGGGCGCCGACCTCATCGCTCAAACCGCTGCCAGCGAAAGTGCCGCCGGTCTCGGCGAAGTTGATCATCGGCACGGTCTCTTCGCCGATCGGCGTGAGCAAGTCGAAATCGGGCACGAAACGAAGCGTGCCGACATCGCTCAGGTCGTAGTAGGCAACGTTGACTCTGGGCTCAGTCGGACCGTCATAAACGGGCTCGATCCAGACCGTCAAGATGATGGTCACCGTCGCGGACGAGGTGTTGCCATCGGGATCGCTCGCCTCGTAGCTGAACGTGTCGGTATCAACACCCACGCCATTCGGCGGCGTGTACTTCAGCTCGTCACGCCCGTCGGGGCCCGTGCCCACACTCAGCTCGATCGTGCCGCCGAGCGCCGAGGAAGTGTCAAACGAGCCGATCGAGAGATCCTGGCAGTTGCCTTCCTCGTCGTTTTCCAGCACGTCGAGGAATGCGACCTGGCCATCGACCGATCCGCCCACGTCGTCGCGAGCTCTCGGCGGAACATTCGGCGCATCGTTGGTGCCTTCCAGGCACGTCGCGATGTTGTTGGCGTAGTTGATGATCGTGGCGATGCTGGAGCTGCCGAAGAGCGTGACGTCGCCCCGGCAGCCGTTGATCCCGCTGCACATGATGAAGCAATCGGGATCGGCGTTGCAATGCATCGCGTTCCAGTTGTGGCCAAGCTCGTGGGCGGTCAAGCCGACACGGGTCGTGAAGTTGTTGGTGAAGCGGCTCTGGCTCAGCGCGTAGCCATCGGTGCTCGAGCACACGCCGTTAAAGAACGCGATGCCGATGACTCCGCCGTTGATATCCCGGCCGGTGAACAGGTGCGCAATATCGCGATCGATCGCCTGCTGGTTGTTGTTCCACTCGGCCTGGAACTGGCCGCGCAAGGTAAACGGATCACTCGAGGTGTACGGATCGTTGACGTCGGTGCGGATGATGTGATCGCCGATGAAGTACGTCACGCGCGTATCCATGGTGTAGATCAGGTCCATGCCGTTGATGATCGACTCGACATCGTCAACCGTCGCCTGCACGTCCGACCCGTTGAGCTGGTAGTACTCAAAGTCCGAGTCGGTCGCGATGAGAGTCGCGAGATTGCAGAACCCTTCGGGGTCGCCCGAAAGCTCCCCCCCGTGGTCGTGGCCGAGTTCGTCGTCGGAGTTGCCGCAGTGCCCGTCGGTCTGCTTGACGTCGCTCACGGCGTAGCTCACGTGCTCGCCCGCCATGCCGTGGACTGCCGGCTGGAAGCCGTGCATTTGGCCATCGGGCAGGATCACGATGCCGCGAATCGTCCCGTCGACCACGGTGGCGGCGACGTGCGAGCCAACGACATCCATGATCCGACCGCGGAACGTGTGGCTCGGAAAGTGACCGGCGTCGAAAAGATCGCCCGTGCCATCATCGAGCAGCACCCGGGCTCCGGGGACGCGCATGTTGAACGGATCGAGAACAAGGATGGCCGGTTGGCCATCGATCTCGATCGTCGCCAACGTTTGCTCGCCGAGCGTGGCGAAACTGGGCTGGAAAATGTCGCCCTGGCTCACTCCGACGTCCGAGAACATCGCGTCCGTGGCCGGTTCGGGCGAGGGCGACGCGAACACGAGGCTCGCCCCCGCGAGGATCGCTTGCAGCATGAGAGAATCTCCTTCTAACTCTCTGAGATGGTCCGGCCCGAGCCTTCGGCGGGCCTCTGAGTAGTGCTTCGTAGTCGAAGCTCGGGCAATACGCAAGCGGAATCCCTCAGATTCCCCGGCGAGCTAGCAACGCACTCTCTACCCTTGCGCCCCATGGACATCTCACTACGTTGGATAAACCGCTACCTCGACCCGGGCGACGTCTCGCCCGAAGAGCTCGACCACGTCCTCACCGAAGCGGGGTTTCCCATAGAAACACGCAACGACCTGGACAACGGCGACATCTTCTTTGACGTGGAGATCACGTCCAACCGGGGAGATTGCCTGAGCCATCTGGGCTTGGCTCGGGAGATCGCCGCGTCGCGCCAGGCGAGCAAGTCTCGCACGCTCGTCCATCCGAGCGTGAATGTGCCCGCGGGATCCGGAGCCGTCGCCGATTCGCTTTCACTGGAGAATCGCGAGACCGGAGTCTGCCCGCGTTTCACGGCACAGGTCATCAAGGGCGTCAAGGTCGGGCCGAGCCCCAAGTGGCTCGTGGAGTTGCTCGAGGCGGTTGGACAGCGGTCGATCAACAACGTCGTCGATGTCACCAACTGGTTGACGTTTGAGTATGGCCAGCCGAGCCATGTCTTTGATCTGGACAAGCTCGCCGGGCGTTCGCTCGTGATTCGATACGCGAACGAAGGCGAGACGCTTCGGACGCTCGATGGGATTGATCGCAAGCTCGTGAAGGGTGATCTGGTGGTCGCCGACGCCGAGCGGGCGCAATCGCTCGCAGGCGTCATCGGCGGTCAGCCGACCGAGGTGAGCGACACGACGGTGAATGTGGTGTTGGAAGCCGCGACGTGGGACCCGGTCGTGGTCCGGACTGCTGCCAGGCGTCTGAACATCCGCACCGACGCGAGCCATCGCTTTGAGCGCGGCGTCGACGCCCGCACGATCCTGGAGCCGGCCAAGCGAGCCGCGGCGTTGATCGTCGAACTCGCGGGTGGTCAGCTCGCTGATGGCGCGCTCGATGAGGGCGCCGCCGAAGCCGAGCCGATCCGCATCACGCTCCGCCCGAGCAGGGTCGAGCGGATTCTCGGCATCGATGTGCCGCCCGCAGAATGTGCAGAGCTGCTGCAAGGCCTGGAAATCGACGCCCAAGCGACCGAGGACGACGACATCATCGGATGCACGATCCCGGCGTTCCGGTTGGACCTGACACGCGAGATTGACCTGGTCGAAGAGGTCGCGCGGACCAAAGGCTATGACTCGATCCCGTTGCAAGAGCGGCTGCCGATCGCGATCCCGCATCCGCAGGAATCCGAGAGGGCGCTGCGCGAAGCCGCGGGTGTGCTGACGGGTTTGGGCTTCTATGAGACGGTCACGTTCAGCTTCACGAGCCCCGATCGTGCAAAGCCGTTCTACAACGAGACTCGGCGAGAGATCGGCGTGGACGACGAGCGGCGCGGCGGCGAGCCCACGCTTCGCCCGAGCGTGCTCACCGGATTGCTGACCTGCCGCAAGGCGAATCAGGACGGCGGGGCTCACGTGCCAGGCGGGATGCGGTTGTTTGAACGAGCCGCGGCGTTTGCGCAGGACGCATCAGGGACGTCCTTGGAGCGTCAGACCTTGGCACTGCTCATGGATGTGCCGGGCGGTGGCACCAAGCGATCGTTCGATGATCATCAGCGCGGTGTGCGATTGCTCACGGGCGCGCTCGAGTCGCTGGTCAAGACCATCGGCGGGCCGCACGCGACGCTTCGCGTTGCCCAGGGCGCAACGGATCGTCCGTGCTGGGACAACTCGGCGTTTGCGAAGATCTCGATCGAGATGAAGGACGGACGAAAGCTGGACATCGGCGAGATGGGCCGGATCAGCGACGACGTCCAGAAGTTTTACGGCTTGGAGATCGCGGTCCTCGCGGCTGAGATCGACCTGGCGTACCTGATCGATCTGTATCCGCCGATGGCCAGGGCTCAGCTCCTGCCGAGCTTCCCGCCGATCGAGCGAGACCTCTCGATCGCACTCGACGAGAACCGACCTTGGCAAGAGGTCGAGAACGTGGTCCTGGGCGTGAACGCCGAGCGGCTCGAGCTCGTCGAGTTCGTCGGGACTTATCGCGGCAAGCAAGTCGGCAAGGGCAGGAAGTCGCTCACCTTCCGGATGCGATTCCGGGACTCGGCTCGCACACTCCGGCACGAAGAGGTCGATCCGCAGGTAGACGCGATCGTGCAGGCGCTGCAATCGGCTGTCGGTGCCGAGCTTCGGGTCTAGGGACAAGCGAGTAGGTGGCGCGGCAAACTGGGCGGCTTCCAGACACTTTCTGCGCCATTCAGGCCTGATATTCGTACTTTGATAAGTCTTTGATAGCTACTCGCTCGCATTTTGAGCGACCTCGTCTGGGCGAGTCGCGTATCATGTAGCGGTCTTTCAAGAGGGAGCACAGATGAGCCAAAGCACCACCAAGCCAGGCGATATGACGATTACCGCACCGGTCCAAGTCCACCAAGAGGACAAGCCGTTGATCTATGTCAACGGCCGGATTGTGCCCAGAAGCCAGGCGACGGTGAGTGTGTACGACCATGGGCTTCTCTATGGCGATGGCGTGTTCGAGGGCATCCGGGTCTACAACGGCCGGATCTTCAAGGCCCAGCAGCACTTGGATCGGATCTGGGCGTCCGCCGAGGCGATCGGGCTCAAGATCCACATTTCCCCCAAGGAGATGCTCGACCTGCAACGCAAGTGCATCGAAGCCAACGAGATCGTCAACGGTTACATCCGGATGATCGTGACCCGCGGCGAGGGGACTTTGGGATTGAATCCCAACCTGTGCCCGGTGCCGGGGATCATCTGTATCGCCGACCAGATCCGCTTGTACCCCCAAGAGCTGTACGAGAACGGGATGAAGGTCGTGGTCGCCGAGCGGCCGCGGATCCCGGTCGAGTGCCTGGACCCAAGAATCAAGAGCCTGAACTACCTGAACAACATCCTGGCCAAGACCGAGGCGTTGGACAAGGGGTTGTTCGAGGTGATCATGCTCAACACCGAGGGGTATGTGTGCGAGGGTTCGGGCGACAACATCTTCCTGGTGAAGGATGGCGTAGTGATCACGCCGCCGACGGACGCGAGCATTCTTGAGGGGATCACGCGTCGGTTCGTGATGGAACTGTGCGCGAAGATGGGCATCACCGTTCGCGAGGAGCTGTTCCGGATCGAGACATTGCTCGATGCTGACGAGGTGTTCTTGACCGGGTCGGCCGCGGAGATCATCGCGGCGACCGAGGTCGAGGAGCGCGCGAGCAAGGGCGGGGCGACGACGCGCATCAGTGAGGGCGAGGGGCCGGTGACGAACAAGTTGCGGCAGGCGTTTACGGATGTTGTGACGAGTGCGGATGTGCCGGAGGATTGACCGCAAGCTCTATGCAGAAAAGACATGGCGACTTGGCAGTACGACGTGTTTCTCAAGCCGCGCAAGAGCAATGACGAAATAGCGGTTGACGAGATCTCTCGCGCAATGGGTCGTGTTACCGTCGCGGTGCAATCGGAATACGGAAAGGCGGCTCGGTGGCAACGTGACAGCCACGAGTTCTCCGTGTATTCACATGGCAATGTGGTGCGCGAGCTGGATATCCGATTCGATTTGCGGTGCGAGCAGGACTCGCTGTTGACTGCGGCTCAAATCACGGTTGACCTAGCTCAGGAGTTTGAGTTGGTCATGACTGATAGAGAGGAATCACCGCAGCCAGTAGAGGTAGAGCGGCTGATAGGCATCATCAACCACTCGGACGCAGCGAGATTCGTTAAGGACCCGCGCGGCTTACTTGAAGGGCTGCAAGGCCAGTGACTCGTCCCGTTCGTGGGCGGATCGGATGCAGCTGGCCCGGCTTCATCAAATGAGGCCCTGGCGCAAGCCTGGGCTTTGGGGTCATTCGAGTGCAACGGGCTATTGGAAAGCGACGGGAGCCCAGGCTTGCGCCAGGGCCTCATTTGGGCTGAGTCCTACGTGAGATTGAGATCTCGCGATGCGAAGTTGAAGCCCATGCGCTCCTTGGCGAGTGCGAGGGTCTCTTCCGCAACCGCGTTCGCTCGGCGTGCGCCGTCTTTGATAATCTCCAGCACTTTCGCATCGCCCTCGGGGCCTTCGAGTTCCGCCCGCCGGGCGCGGATCGGATCGAGCAACTCGTTGATTGCTTCGATCACGTGCGCCTTGACATGACCATCGCCCAAGCCGTCGCCCTTGCGATACCGCTCGCGCAGTTCCTCGACGAACGCCTTGTCTTTGATGAACGCATCGCA
>JAJDDL010000439.1 GCA_029260335.1 Phycisphaerales bacterium
ACATCTCAACGCTCAGCTATGTCCGTTGCGTATCAGTCTCATGGCCTTGCCCAAACCTATCCAACGTCCGCGTGCTCACGCACGCGGCTCTGATCTCAACGCTCAAGGGGCACTGCCGATGCACTCTTCCAGTCGCCCATCGTCGCTCGGCTCAACCGCGCAAAGATCAATCACCACACAGCCACGCTCAATCCGCCCAAAGACACCCGGCTCGCCCACACGCAACTTGCGTGCGAACTCGTCCTCACACATCGAAGACACGCGTAGCGCAACTCCAACGCTTTCTATCGCCTGCGCCGGATTCGACCCGCCGCCGACATAAGAAACCGTCTCCACGACCTCCGCCGAGGCGACTGTCCCAAACAGAGAAAGCCGAGCGGCCAGTTGCTCGGCTCGCGTCCGCAGCTCTTCGACCGTCCGCCCAATCGCCCGCATCGCCGGGATTTCTCGCGACGCCAGATCCGGATCGCGATGGAGTTGGAGCGTCACGCCCAGGCCCCCTAGCGTGAGCTTGTCCACGCGCAGCGCACGCATCAGCGGATTTCGCTCGATCTGTTCAATCAACATACGCCGTCCGACGATGATCCCCGCCTGCGGCCCACCCAACAGCTTGTCCCCGCTAAACAGCACTAAATCCGCGCCCGCTTCGATCGAAGTTCGCGCATCGGGCTCGCTCGCGAGCACGCTCAATGTACTTGGTCGCAAGAGCCCCGATCCGATGTCGTGAATCACCGGCAGGTCATGCTCGCCACCGAGCGCAACCAGGTCCTCCAGTGCGGCTTCCTCGGTGAAACCTTCAATCCGGTAGTTCGAGGCATGCACACGCAAAATCGCCGCGGCTTGATCGTCGATCGCCCGCTCAAAGTCGCCCACCCGCACGCGATTGGTCGTGCCCACCTCGCGCAGCCGGGCCCCGCCATTTTCGATCACCTCCGGCAGCCGAAAACTCCCGCCGATCTCCACCAGCTCACTCCGCGAAACCAGCACACGCTTGCCACGCGCGAGCGTCGAGAGCGTAATAAGCAAAGCCGCGGCACAGTTGTTCACGACCGTCCCGCTCTCGGCTCCGGTCAGCTCCTTCAGCAGGTCTCGCACGACGTCGGCACGCTTGCCCCGCTTCCCGCTCGCGACATCGAGCTCTACCGGCGCAGCGCCGCACGCCACCGCGCGGATCGCATCGCCCGCGCGCTCGCTCATCGCCGATCGGCCGAGCCCGGTGTGGATGATGATCCCCGTGGCGTTGATCACCGGGCGCAGTGGGGGCCCCGAGGCTTGTTCGAGCGATTGTTGGGCGTGCATGGCCAGGCTGGCGAGATCGACCGGAGCGTTGGTGCCGGCCAAGATTGCCTGCCGAGCCACCTCGATCGTGGTCCGCGCAGCATTGGTGCCGACCTCACGCCCAACTCGCGTGACATCGAGCCTGTCGAGCAACTCATGCACCGCGGGCAACGCGCGCATCCGATCCTGAAGCTCCCGCGAAGCGTCTGTCATGCCACGACCTCATTCTCAAGCTTCGGTCCGGCGATCCGCACATCTCCCTTGCGACGCGTGATCGCTCGCTTATCCAGGGCCTCCAAGATTGGCACGGCGTACTTCCTCGACGTTTCCATCATCTCCCGAAATGCACTCACGCTTAACTCGCCTCCATCACCCAGAGCGTCTCGCAGCTTGTGGATCATCGCACGATAGTGGGCCTCATGCAAGAAGACCGTCCCGCCCAGATGAACCGCCAGCCCCTCCCGCACACATTCGGTGATCACCCGCTTGATCTTCGCGGGTTTCTCGCCCGCGCTCGCGGCGATCCCTTCCGGATCCGGCGGCATGAACGCCGCTCGGTCCAAACACCCCATGATCGCCTCGCGAAGCCTGATGTCCTCGTCGCTCAAAACCGGGGCGTGGGATGCCAACGCCACACGGTCTCCCTCGTCGCGAAGCTTGCGATCACTGGCCATGCGCGTGATGATGCCTTGCACGACCGGCTCATCGAGATACGACAACCGATGCAGCAGTGATTCTTTGATGACAAACGACGTCTCAGACGCTTGGTGCAACTCCTCCATCGCGCCGGTTACCCGATCCTCCAACTCGCTCAGGCAATCGGTATGCAGTGCCCGCCCGCCAACGTAAGTGAGTGTGCCATCTTTGAGCATCGCCTCAAGATGATCTCGAACTTCGAGTTTCAACACGCCGGCGTTTCGCGCGATATCGGCGCTGCCGATCAACTTCTCGCCTTGGAACCAATGCGCAATCGCGACCCGATCCCGTGCATTAGCATGAGCGAGCTTGGAAAGCCACTGGATCCGCTCGCTATCGCGCCGTCGGATCGGGCGAGCGACCGGCTGGAGCACGCGTCCACCGCCGAGTGTGACCATGGGTGACTCTGCGCGCACAACCAACGCCTGGCCAAAGCTCGCGGCGACCGGCTCGGCACACACCAACTGCGCAAGCCCTGTCTGACCTGCCTCGAGCCGCGTGCCCTCCAACAACCGAACCCCCGCGATCACCTCGCCAGAACCCAGATGGAGCCGGACCCGAGAGCGATGACGCAGGCCAAGCGGGCTGTCTTCCAGCAGCCGCAACTCGACGCTCAGCAGTCTGCTCGCTCGTAACAAGTCAGGTGACGCCAGTTCATGTCCGCGAGATACTTCGCTGTGATGCACGTCGGCGAGGTTGATCGCAGCCCTTGAGCCCCGGGTCACCCTCTCGGGCGAGTCGCCGTGCGATTGGATGCCCCGCACGCGCACCTTGCGACCCTTGGGGAGCCACTCGATCTCCTCGCCCGCGCAGAGCGATCCGGAACTCACTGTCCCGGTCACCACGGTTCCAAGGCCCGCTTTGACAAAGGAGCGATCAATCGCAAGCCGGAACGGCCCATCCGCGCTCTCGCTCGCCACTGTCGCCGCACCCTCGGCGATCGCCAAGCGCAACTCGTCGATGCCCTCGCCCGATCGCGCGCTGGTCCGCACGATCGGTGCCTCCTCCAAAAAAGTCCCTCGCACGAACTCGCGAACATCCAACTCCACGAGATC
>JAJDDL010000440.1 GCA_029260335.1 Phycisphaerales bacterium
CGGTGTGGGATGAGGCGATGGCGGGTTGGAGCGTGACGGTGCCGGCGCGGTTTGGCACGCGTCGGGTGGTATTTGACCCGGTCGAGTGGTATCCGACGATGATCGCGCTCATCGATGGCGAGGGCAAGATCGCGGCCGAAGCCACGCTTGGCGGCTACAAGCGGTTGAGTGAGTTTGATGGTGAGGGGCTGCGCCCGGAGATGCCCGAGCGGATCACGATTGAGTTGCCGAGTATCGAGTCGCGCGTGCTGTTTGATATTGGCGCGGTGAAGAGCATTCGCAGGCTGCCGAGGGCCATTTCGTTCGATCTGGACGGACTGCTCAAGCGTGAGCGGGTATCGGATATCCGCGATCTTGATGAGTCTGGATCGTGAGACGCACTGAGGATCGCTGGTGGTTGGCGATTCTCTGGTGTGTGGTTGCGCTGGGTGGCTTGGGGGCTCGGGCGGTTGGTCAGGATTCGTCTGTGTCCAATGCGCGGAGCGCTCTGAGTGCATCGAGCGATGCGGGGCATCTCTGGTTGGTAATCAAGAGCGGCACGAACGCAAACGCGGGCGTTTGGCATGTGCCGGTGCGCGCAGGCGGAGCGGGGAGCAGAGTTGGGGGTGTGCGTTGGGCGTACTTGCTCGAGGCGATGCCGGTGGGTGTGGCGGCGAGGAGTGAGCGGGTCGCCATGTTCTTTGCGCGCGACGACGGCGGGTTTACGGTGCGGGGGCTCTCGGTCGAGCGGACCCAAGGCGGATGGCAGAACGCGTCGGTGGGAAGGCTGGACGCGATGGTCGAGTTGGCAGACGAGGGCGAGTTGGTCGGGGCGGCGTGGAATGAGCTTGGATTGATCGTGCTGATTCGTGGGGGCGATGGTTATGCGCTGCGCCGGCTTGCTCGTAGCGGCTGGGAGAGTCTGGCGCTGCCGGAACTTGGTGAGAGTGGTGTTGCAGCGGTTGTGGAGTTGGGGGGCGATGCGATCGGGCTGGTGGGTGAGTCGGCGGGCGAGCGATGGATGTGGCGCGGGCAGTTGGCGGGCGGTGACCAGGCAGGCGGAGACCGGGCGGATTGGCGTTGGTCGCAAGAGGAGTTGCCTGGAGGCGATGCGCTCAAGGGCGAGTTGTTTGTCGATGCCGAGGGCGAGTTGATCGCGTTGGAGGCGGTCGCGGGGCAGGCGGGGGTGGTTCGGCGCCAGGGTCGCGGATCGGTTTGGAAGGTGGGAGAGGTGCCCGCGTGGGCGGCGGATCCCGGCGTGGGTGTCGGGGTGTTGCGGGCGGATGAGCGGTTGGTCTTGTTGCAAGCCGAGCGATCGGGGGCTTTGGGCGACGAGCGGCCTCGGATCCTTGAGATGAGCATTCTGAGCGGGCGGGTCTTCATCGATGATGAGGCCGTGGTTCTCGCCCCAGTGATTGGGCGGGATCTTCGGCTGCTTTTCGCGACGATACTGCTCTTGGTCTTCATGGTGGTGGCGATGGTGGGGGTGCGGATGCCTGAGGCGCCCGTGGTCCCCGAGGGGTGGATGCTCGCGCCGGTGCTCGCGCGGGTGCTCGGAGCGACTGGCGATCTGCTGGTCGCGGGTTTGGTGGTTTCGTTGGTCCGCGGCGGATCGCTTGCGCAGGCGCTCTGGCTCGAGTCGGGGATGGGCCTGGAGGGGGCCATCAGCTTGGGGCTCGTGCTTTTTTTGGCTTTTACTCACACGACGGTTGGCGAGTGGCTCTTTGGAATCTCGTTGGGCAAGCTGCTGGTGGGGTGCAAGGTGATTGGGGCTTGCGGTGAATCGCGAGTGGGGCTGGGGCGGATTGCGGCGCGGAATGCGATGAAGTGGTTGCTGCCGCCCAGTGTTTTGCTGGGGTGGGTGGACCCATACGGGCGGCACACGGGCGATGCGCTTGCGCGAACGGTCGTCGTGATGGGGCCGCTACAGGAAAGTTGAGCTTTCGAACGCGCAGATCGAGCGCGTTTGGGCTCTCGAACCGATAGGTCGGGTTGGAATGGGACTGCCGTGGAGTGCGGCGGGTTGTTTTTCGCGCAGATGATGCGCAGGGACGGGGTCGTTACGTGGCGGAGCCGCGCGACAATGTGGAGGCCAATGCCGGCGCGGAGGATGCCCCTGGGGCAGAATCGCCGGAGGTCGAATCCGAGAATGTCACGCCGCCGAGTTGGCGAGAGCTGTGGCAGGTGCCGGCGTTGGTCGGCTCGGTGGTCGCGTTGGGTGCCTCGGCCTATCTCGCGTTCTCTTCCAGGCCTTCGGTCGATTATGAGGGATTGCTTCGCCGGGGCGAGATCTTGCTTGAGCAGGGCAAGCCGCTGGAGGCGATCGATGAGTTGAACGCGCGGGTGTTCCCCTTCGAGGCCCGGGGCAAGCTGCCGCCCGAGGCTCGGGGTCGATACTACTTATTACTGGCGCGAGCGATGTTCCAGGGCCAGCGTCAGCTGGACGTGGACAACACCGAGAACCACGAGCGGATCCTGCAGGCGTTTGCCGATGCCGAGGCGAGTGGGGCGGTGATCGAGGATCACGATCGTGAGTCGATCGTGCGGAGCCATCTGGCGTTGGGGCGGGCGGATCTGGCGGCCGAGTCGGCTGAGCGGATCAGCAACGCGGGGCGGGAGCGTCGGCATGAGCTGCTCAAGCGTGCGATCGAGCTGGAACTCTCGCGTGCGAACAAGGACTATGGCCCCGCGCTTGGGTTGATGGAACGGATGCTGGCAGATTCTGAGCTCGATGGCGAAGGACGGGCGTGGATCACCCAGCGGCAGACTGATGTGTTGATCGAGCAGGGGTACCAGGACGAGGCGATCGCGAAGTTGCTGCGGGAACTGCAGCGGCTGGGCGATATCGATGACTCGATCCGCGCGGATCTGCTGCTCTCTTTGTCGAGGGCCTATCTGGACGCGGGCGCGGCCGAGCAGGCGAAGGACCAGCTCGCGCGTGTTGGCGAGTTGGTGCCAGCGAGTGATGATCGGATGGGCGAGGTGCTCTGGCTCGAGGGGCTCGCGCTGGAAGCGATGGGCGAGGGTGACGCGGCTCGCGAGCGGTTGCTTGCGGTCTTGGTGGAGTATCCATCGAGCTCGGCGGTGATCCCGGCGCTCCATGAAGTCGGGCAGATCGAGGCGCGATTGGATGAGCCGGACTCGGCGGTGTTGCACTTCGAGCGGTTGGTGGAGGTGTTGAAGGACGGTCGGGTGCATCCGCGGGTCCCGCGAGAGTTGGTTGTCGAGACTCTGGTTGAGCGTTCTGAAGGGGTTGCGGCGCGGGATCGATGGGATCTGGCGCGTCGGTTGGGCAGGCTCGCCGAGGACTTGTTTGAGGATGCAGATCCGGTGCCCGAGGTGCTGATTGCGATCGCCCGTGCCGAGCGCGGGATGGCGATGGATCTGATGGGGTATGCGACGGATCCGATCGGGACACTCGCGGCCGAAGACGGGCGCTATTTGCAGGCGTTGGACCCGGCGACGCGCGAGGAGGCGCGTCGGCATCTGATCGCGGCGGGGAGTCTGTTCCTCCGGCACGCGCGGACGCAGGTAGTGCCGGACTATGACGCGTTTGGTGACTCGCTCTTCCTGGCGGCAGACAGCTTTGATCGGGCTGGGGATCAGAGCGAGGCGATCAACGCGTTCCAGGAGTACACCGAGGCGTTCCCGAATGATCCGCGCAGGGCCGAGGCGAGACTCCGGCTGGCGCAGGCGTTTGAGGCGCGAGGCGAGACGGACTTGGCGATCGATGGCTACCGCACGCTCATCGCCGACTCGAATGATCCGTCGGTCAAGAACGTCGGGATCTTTGCAGATCTGAGCTATGTGCCCCTGGCGAGGCTTATTGCGCGGGACAACGACGAGACAAACGACGCCGAGGCCGAGCGGCTGCTTCGGTTAATTGTGGATGGGGTTGTCGTTCGCGACCCGGACACGGCGTTGTATCGCGACGGGGTGTTCGAACTCGGGTCTCTTTTGCTTAACAGTGGGCGGTATGCCGAGGCGATCACGACGCTGAACGAGGCGTTGCAGCGCTTTGACGGGGATCCGCGGGAGATCGAAGCGAGGTATCGGCTGGCCGAGTCGTCGCGCAAGGATGCCGAGCGGATCGAACGTGAGCTTGGTCACGCGATCCCGCCGAGCGAGCGTGCGGTGTTGGAAACACGGCGGGCACGGCGTTTGGAGTCGGCGGTGGCGTTGTTTGAGCAGACGATCGAAGACTTGAGCCAGATCGACTCGCGGCGGATCGGCCGGACTCGGGCCGAGATGCTCCGCAACAGCATGTATTTCCGGGCGGCGAGCGTGCTGGCGTTGGGCGATGCCGAGCGTGCGATCGAGTTGTATGACGAGGCGTATGCGAGATTCCCCGAGGACCCGGCTTCGCTCATGGCGCTGACCCAGATCGTGACGATCCGGATGAGCCAGGGAGACATGGAGCGGGCGCTGGTTTCCAATGAGCGTGCGCGGCGATTCTTCAGGGCGCTGCCCGAAGAGGTTTGGGATGATCCGTACTTGCCGATGGGGCGAGCGGATTGGGAGGCGTGGCTGAACGCGACGACCGAGCTAGCGAGTGTGGATGAGGGTGATGGGCCGCCGTAGTTTGTGGTGTTGATTGTTGGGGGTGATCCCTTGAGTGTGCGAGCGGAAGAACCAAGCGTGTTTGAGTTGCAACTCGCGTCGATGCGCGAGCTGGATGCGATGAGCCAGGCGCTGGCGGCGATTTGTGAGGGTGAACCCTCAGAGATTCTCCAGACGCTTGCCTCGCGAGAGACGGTGCTCGGAGAGATCGCGGCTCGGCAGAGTGAGATCGCGAGTGCGAGCGATGGGGATGCGGTTGGGATGCTTGCTGAGATTCGCGAGCAGATCGAGTCGATCGCGATGATCGTGAAGGAGCGCGATGAGAAGACGCTCGGGGTGATCATGACCAGGCGGGATGAGTTGCTTGCGGATTTGAAGAGTGTGGACCGCTCGCGGGAGGCGGTCCGGGCGTATGGGCCGGACCAGCGAGACAGAAGACGTTTCCGGGATGATTCTGCATGAGTGAGCAAGCAAATGACAACACAAGCCGGAGCGCGGCGGCGCTGGACGCGATAGACCTCGTCGAACTGATGGGGGAGTTCAACGCGGTGACGAGCCGGCTCCACGAGTCGCATGCGGCGTTGCAACGCGAGGTCGCGAGACTCAATCGGGAGCTGGACGAGGCGAATGAGCGGGTACACCGGTCGCGGCGGCTGGCGGCGTTGGGAGAGATGGCCGCGGGCATTGCGCATGAGGTGCGGAACCCGTTGGCTGCGATCGGGCTGAACGCGCGGCTGATCGAGCGGGATGAGAGAGTCGATAGCGAGGCGAGGGAACTTGCAAGGCGTTCGGGCGAAGCGGTGCGGAGCCTGGATGCGATCGTGCGGGACGTGCTGAGCTTTGCGCGAGACATCCGCCCTCGGCTGGAAGCCGAGGATGGCGAGGCGCTCGTGGAGCGGGTGCTGCAGGTAGCGCTGGTTGGGCGCGAAGCGGTCGAGGTGCAGTTCGATCGCGCGGGGCTTGGCGACGTCGAGCTCTGGTGCGATAGCGGGATGCTGAGCCAGGCGCTCTTGAACATCGTGCGCAACGCGCTAGATGCGATGGAACAGGCGAGCGGGGCACAGGTACTCCGCATCACCGGTTGGATGACCGACGGTGCGGCTCACCTGGAAGTG